>JADJPF010000012.1 GCA_016713405.1 Blastocatellia bacterium | reverse complement strand
CGAATTAAACCACGACCTATTGAATAAATAGTTAAAAGCCCAGATTCATGAGTATTAATCAAGGTTTGTATTACTGTAGCTAAATCAAAATAAAACAAACTACCTTGTAACTTACTTTTTGTTTGCGAAGATAGCTTTTTGTAGCTTCGGTTTAGATATTTAGCCAAAGTAACAACCATATGTTCTGCAAAGTCTGGATTAGTACGCACTAAATCTATTAATTTTTCTGTAGTTATATGAAAAACTTCTGCCCCCTCTGGTACACGTGCTTCAGAAATATGAGGCTCACCAATAAAGGCTGTTGTTTCGCCTAATGCTTGCCCTGGGCCTATATAATTAATTGTTAACTGTCTAGGATCTTCTTTAGGTGATCGTAACTCTACAATACCGTTTCGGATTACATATAACTTCCCGGAGGACTCTCCTATGCGAAAAAGTACGCTATTAGCTGAATAACTTTCTATTTGCCCTCTACTATAAATTCTATGTAGTAACTCTGTAGAAATATCCTTAAACATAGGTGTAGCACGTAAAAATTCAATTTCTTCATCTAGCGATTCAATAAAACTAACTTGGAAAGAAATACCATTTAGCCCAAAGCTAACTTGATCTCCATCAAGCAAGATTTTTTCGTCAATAGGTTCACCATTAACAAAAGTACCATTTCGGCTACTTAAGTCATAAATAATAAATTGTCCTTCTTCCATGCGAAATTCTGCGTGCATTCGAGAAGCTAAACGATGCAATCCTTGTTCATCTTGTAGTAAAAGATCGCTAGACAAAGCCCGTCCAACCCTGATGACAGGAAGGGAAAATTCCTCTACTGAACCTTTCATGCTACCTGTTAAATGTGTAAATCGCACCTTCATAAATTAAACTTAATACACTGTAAATTAAATTTTCTGATACTTTAATCTTAAGCCCCAACGGGCGACAGATATGTAGCGTAGGGCGCAAGCCCTACGTATTATAGCGAGAAATTCCTAAAAGCCCCAACGGGGCGACATAGTTGTTTCTTAACATTAAAATACTCTTTCGCCCTTACAGGGCTTAAAGAAACTTAACTATTATTTCCTAGGGCTTGCGCCCTAGGCTACAGTTATGTCGCCCCGCTGGGGCTTAAGAGTTAAGAATATAACATTGCTACATTACTTAGTTTACAATGTACTTAAGCATTTGATATCGAATTTTTATTTGTGATGTAGACAATATGTCTATCCTTCCCAGATTACGCATAAACCCCTATTAAAGTGCTTGCTCCTTCAGGCTGAGATTCTTTTTTGCTTATCAATGCTTCATCAGCAGCCTTATCAACTTCAACAATAATTTTTTCCTCTATTTCAGCTAAAACTTGTTTGTTAATTTCTTTTAATTCCTTAGCCTTATATGACTTGTTATCTTGTGCCAAGTTTTTTCCAGATTCAATAAGGTAAGTTTCATAACAACCTATTGGATCACGCTCTCCCCAATAATTAAATAATTCTGGTGAAAAAGTTCTTCTTGCCTCTAGTTCATCGTGTGTAGCGTGTCCACCCATACGAAAAGTTTCAGCAATTAGCAGCACTGGCCCTTTTCCATCACGTGCTTTTTCTATTGCTAGTTTAGTTGCAGCGTAAGTATCTAGTACATTATTACCGTCAAAGACTTCTCCATCAATCCCATAACATTCGGGCCAGTCCTGGAAATTTCCTTTATGGTGCTGTTCTAGCTTGGTGCCAAGAGCTACTTGATTATTTTGGATAATGACTATTAAAGGTAAGTGTTGAACAGCAGCAAAATTTATTGCTTCATGAAAAACTCCTGTTTTAGTTGAACCATCCCCAACCCAAGTTAGCACAACTCTTTTTTCTTTACGAATCTTAAAATTAAGTGCTACTCCGCCACATACAGCAACAATATCACCAACATGGCTAATAGGGGCCATTACTCCATCTGACAAGCTACCAATATGCAGATCTCTGCCCATTGTTGGGGAATCTGCCGTTGCTAAATAGCCTCGAAACATATCAACTAGACTCATTCCCATTTCATGACAGGCCCCAGCATTGCGAATCATTGGAGCAACAAAGTCTGTACGATTGCCATCTTTCCACATTTGCCGATCTAACGCGTGTACACTTCCAATTGTTACAGCCTCTTCACCTGTACCTAGCCAAGCCTTAGATATTACCCCAAGCTTTACCCAACGTTTTAAGGCAATATCATGTAGTCGATTACGCAGTAATCCTTGGTATATATCCAGCAAAGTAGCTATATCTAGTTGACTAATAAGCTTACTGCGATTAGGGTTTTTCTTAAGAGTGTTACGATAATCTTGCATCACATTTTTGTTTGTTTGCCAATTAACATACTCTAGAGGATCATAAGCTGGGTATCTTTTCATTAATCCAAGTCCTTTATCTTTAATGGGTAAATGGTTAAATTAATTTTGCTGATTGGTTGAAAATGAAGCGAGAATTTTATCAGAAACACTCAAGAGCTAATAACAACAAGCGCAGAAGTAAGCTTGTTTTCTGACTTTGTTTAGTTCAGCCTAGCAAACAAAGTGGAGTATAATGCGGGATAAGTTAAAATTTTTCAAAAGTTAAGAAGTTAAATCTATGACAGCAAATATTGATAACGACGCGGTTTTTCTTTTTGATTTAGATACAGGTCGCACAGCAAATTTACCTACTCAGCAGTTAGAATGGGCTAACCGAGTTTTTGCCGAACCAATTCAAGCTGTAAGTTTATTAAATTTAACAGCCCTAGAAGCTGACAAAATCGATTTGCCAACAGAAGCTAGCCTTTATACACAACTTCAAAATCGAGACAGTGAAATTGGGGTAATGCTTTTAGAAATTCGTAAAAATGAACTGCGTCAATCAATACAAACCATTCGAGAAGGAAGCATTAAACGAGATAGGGATTATTCAGTTAATCGCAATCGATTAGAAGCTTTAGAAAAAATTAATTCCTCTGAACCTAATCCACAACTACGTTATCCAGAACAAACCTTTGCAGATATTAAATCTCAAATGGCTACTTTTAAGCGAGAAATCGCTTACTTGCAACAATGGTATCCCCCAATAGCTGCATTAGAACACACATTAAAAGCCTTTGATGATAGTGGTCGAGCATCTAAAGCCAATGAACAACTTGTTCGATTAGTAGGACAAGGTTTTCGCGCTCAAGCTCGTTTACGTGCTTTTGTTGGTCATTTCCGTGAAGGAAGCAAGAGCCGCTTACCTAATCTTAAACTTCATTCACATGGACAAGACTTTAGTGGTTATTTACTGTCTATTGGAAAAGATGTACCTCCAATTGCCATTGAATCACAGACAGCAGCCTATTTGCGTCATTTTTTAGAGGTAATAAATTTATTAGCCGAACTTTGCCAAGAATTTCTAAAAAACTGCATTTCTATTCCTGCTGGTCATTGGAAACCTTTATTAACTTTGGTAAGGGCAATTGTAGAATTTTTCTATATCTGCAACTTTGAATTACCATATTTCTATACTAATTTAACCGTAGACTTACAGGACACAACTAAAATTTGGTACTTTGACACAACTGATAGTACTTGGAAATCTGTATCAGAAGATACAAATAGCAATAAATACTTAAAACGTATTAGTGCGGAAACTTCTTTATTATTAGCTAATAACAGTGCTTTGCTAAAATGTCGTACTACAGACGAGTTAAACCGCTTTCTAAAACTTGCTGCTCCAACTCAGGCCCAACAGCCAAACAATGTTTCTTCTTATCCTTATCATTCTTGTGGGCTAGCTGAATTTGACGAAAATGTAAACCAAAAACTTAAAGTAACTACAGCATTTAATGCTATTGGAGTTGTTTTAGAACAACTTTTAGATGGTGCTAATTGTCCTATGCTTACTAAAAGCCCATTGGGAAGCCCATTAGCAACACTAGTCGGGATGGCAGAATTAAACCCACAAGCATTTGGGTTAGCAAGTGATTCGGCTGTCTTAAAAGACTCTGAAAGATTTCGCCTACTTTCTGATTTTTGGAAATTAACAGGCCGTTGGCGTGCAATTTCTATGCTAGGTGAAGATTACGCCAAGAGAGTAACTAGAGGAATGGAAGCTATAGGTCAACCTGGGCCAGAACATCCCACTTTCCTTAGTGTAGTATTAAAACCAACTATGGTTAAACAAGCTGTTGATGAGGGTGAAGAGTTAATTGACCCATTTACAGCCCTAATGCTTGCTGACCAGGTGCGGCTTTTAGAAATGCTAAATATCACTTGGACAATTGCAGAAGATTTTCTAGGTAAGTTAAAGGATGTACATTCTCTAGGTAAACTTAAACGTATCATAGAATCTTTGCCAAATTTAGGAGAAGAAGCCGCTAGTTCATTACAAAAACGTTTTAACCCTAAATGGCTAGAGGCAACAACCTGGATTTGGTCTGTTTTGCGAAGTTGCGCTCCTTCGGTTTGGGATTTTTGGGCAAAACTTAATCAAGAAAACCTTTGGGATGATTTTTCTAATGCACCTACAATGCAGGCATTTACTAAATTACTACGCCTATTTTGTGAAACTGCCCGACTAGTTGTACTTATTGAAGCTCGCGGCTCAGCTATTGCAGAAAGACTACAATTTAGTGCTGAAGGTGCTGGACAAAAGATTTTATCCGCTGTTCAGTCTTATTTAGAAGGTAGCACTATGCCTGTGCCACTAGTAGAAGTGATTAACTACTACTATAACCCAGAAATTAGATTTGATTCTAATCAAGCATTTACTGGGAGTTTTCGACTTTACTTAAAACAATTAGAATTAGATCTTAAATCCATTAAAGCTAGTGAAGCACATATTAAAGGTGTATCAGCAATCCTACGTCAACTAGACATTCTTTACCCTACATCAACAATTGTAAAAGATCCTATAACACCAACAGAAATTGTTGTCCCTCCATCAATTAGCTCGCCTGATCTAGTTGGAATAATTAGGGAAAAAGATTCTGAAATGTTTTCTAAAATTTTCTTTGAAATGCTTTCACAAACTGAAAATGACACAAACGCATTTCTAAAAATCTTGTCTATGTTGGCAAGAAAAGAGACTTTAGGATTTGTTTATACATTTGATCGTATTAGCTCAACGGTTACAAAGGTTTTACCTGAAGCTAAAGAAAGATTATTGCTACTAACTTTCCCTACTACTACTAAAAACTTTTTTAATTATTTGCAAACTGTAGACAGCAATAAAGAAAAAATCGATGATAAACAATGGGAAAGCATGCAGAAAAAAACAGCAGAATATTTTCAACAAATGGCTGACTTTGCCCAATCTCTTAATGGCTTAACTCAACACTTACCACGTATTTTGCCGGCTGACCGTGAAATAGTAAACAATTTCTTAAAAGCAACTGCTCCAGCTAATCGAGATCTGCCTTTTTTAATGCTCTTTGCCTGCGATCATTTAATTATGGATATTTGCACAAATAATGCTGATAGGCTTTATCAAATGGAAAGTGCTTTAGGTAAATTACGTGCCTATTTACGTGAACAAATGGGAGCAGAATTTCAAGAACCATCAATTGAGCTTTTCCCCGTTGGTGGTGGGCGTATAGCGTGCCGTGAAGGGCAATTTTTCTTAACCGGGCATAATGAATCTTTTGAGCTTGCTTTTGCTGATCCACACGAGCCAATGACTAATTATATTATCTCTAAAATAGCTTCTATTAAGTTTAGTTATGCAGCACAAGTCCTACATGCAGAGTTCCCAGAACTAGAATTTTTTGCACAACTTTAGTACAGCGTAAACAAAGTTTTCTGAGCTTTTATCTCTTAAGCCCCAGCGGGGCGAAATAACTGTAGCCTAAAGTTTTAGCATTAGGAAATAACAACTTACTAAATATACTGTAAAACTAAGTAATTTAGTAAGTTGTAACATAAAAGGTCTAGCGTTTTACATTTAACTATGAAAAAATAAAAGTATGAAAAAACAACACATCAAATTAAAAGAAGAAGACCAAAAATATCTAGAAGAAATACTAAGCAAAGGTGAATTAACAGCAAAACAGTACAAAAGGGCAACAGCATTATTAGAAATGCAAAGAGGGAAAACATTGCAAGAAATAGCTTTGATGCTGGGAATAAACTATAACACAGTAGCCCAATACAGAGACAAGTATCAGAAAGAAGGGCTAAAGTTTATGGAAGACTTGCCACGTCCAGGCCGACCAATAGAAATAGATGAAATACAAAGAGCAAAAATAATAGCGTTGGCTTGTAGTGAAGCACCTCCAGGAAAAACAAAATGGGGATTGCGGCTACTAGCAAAAAAAGTTGTAGAATTGGGATATTGTGAAGAAATATCCCATATGCAGGTAAGGAGAATCTTAAAAAATCCAAGTTAAAGCTATATTTGAATTTTCTACTTTAGCTCTTCTTTGTTTGCATTGCCATATTGCTTCTGTTGATTTTCTTAAAAAGAAATTTCTCTCTAAGTTTAAAAATCTTAATCATTATCTCTTAGAGATTATAATTTAGAAAATAATAATTTCCCTTTATTGGAGTTTTATGAATTTAATAAATTATTTTGCTTAATAATTACTTAGTTTTGCTTAATCTATATTATTTATAACAAATCTTATTGGTGCAATAGTTACATTAGCTTCTGGGTTATAATAATCATACAAAACTGAGCGAGTATTTAAGGCATTAATAGCAAAACGTCCGCTAAATCTAAAACTAAAATCAAGAGCAGTATTTTTTGACGGCCAAAGGTAAACAACCAACCTATCAGGCAAAATATCATAATGGCTAAACTGCCCATTTAGGTCTTTTTTAGCTTTTTCCAAATCAGCACGTTCTAGGCTAACACCAGGCGGTAAACCTATTTCTGCAAGCAACATTCCTTGACTATTTTGGCTATAACGACCAACTTTTACCAAACAAGTTATATCTTCATTTACTATTGAGTTTGTCTTATCAAAATCAACAAAAAATAATAACTCTTTATTTTCTGAGTCTTTAGATTGTAAATTGTATATTTCCCAAGGTAAATAATACTTACTAACAATTTGGCTACTGCCTTGTGCTTGACGAATTTCTATTTTATTTCTAGCTTCAGTAATAAATTCTGTTAGGTCTAAGTTTATTGGATTTGCAATTTCATTTATTAAAGGTAACTTTATAATTTTTGCAAGCTTATTGTTAACATAAATTTCTGCCTTGTTATTTATATTATTTTCTGCTTGGGAAATTATTGACATCATTGCCTTTAGTACATTTATAGTTGCTTGAGAAGAAAGCCATACACCATAGCGATCTTTATTATTAAGTAAAAATAATAGCGTTTGATTAACTGTTTGATCTTTAAGTAATTCACCTTTATTAGATATATCAGTTTGCTCTATTAGCGATTGTAAAACTATTGCTGTTGTTTCTATTTCACCAGTCAAACCCCAGCCATAAAAGGGAGTATAGCCATTTATTGCCCATGAATAACCTTTTTTGCTGCTCTTTGATAACTTACGTAATTTATTGATAGCCTGTAAAGACTTAGTTTTATCACCTAGATGACTAGCGGCTTGAGCATAACAAGCTAATAAATAAGGCTCATCTAGTGCAGTTTTTTCTAAATAGTTCAAAGCTTTGTTTAATTTTGCAATTTCGCTTTCATTATTTTTATCTACTATTTTAGCTAAAGCCTTTGTAATCAATGCTGTTTGTAGTGCAAAATATTTACTTTCATTAACGCCTAATTCTTTAGGTTGCCAACTACCATTATCATTTTGTTGGGAAAGTAACCAATCTAAATTATCTTTTATCAAATCTTCATTAACAAAAATTATCTCTTTTGCGTCTGTAAGAAATTCTAGCGCGTAAGCTGTTAAGGCTAAGTCTGACGGGTCATTACCCCAATAAGAAAACCCTCCATCTTTGTTGTAATAGCTTAATAGCCTGTTATACCCTAAGTTTAAGTAATTAATGGCTTTTTGTTGTGTTTTATCCATAACTTGCTTACTATCTTTTAGATAGCGCAAAAATAGTAAATTAGGGTAGGTTGAGGATATTGTTTGTTCACCACAACCATAAGGACGTTGCAAAATAGCTTCTAAGCTTTCTAATAAATGTGCTGACAAATTAGGATAAATTTTTAGTTCTGTTTGCTTGCCTACTGTAAGTGCTTCTTTTGGAATATCAAGTTCAAAAATAGTTTGTTCTGTTAAAATACTGCTAATATATTCTACTACCTCGGCTCCATTAGGAAGAACTGTAATAAGTTTTTTTATTGCATCATTTTGTGTTCCTGTTACAGAAATTTGTTGCTCACCTTTTTCTATTGGCACATTAGCACGAAAATTAAATATTTCTTTGGTAAAATCTCCAGCCTCAACTTTGATTGATCTTTTTAATTGGTCATTAGTGCTAAACCAAGTTTGCTCAGATATTTGCATAGTTATTGATTGAGATTCTTCTAAAAAATTACGTAGAATAATTGGTAAGCCAATTTCATCACCTTCTGTTAGTCTAGCAGGTGGATCTAGTTCAACAAAAAATGGTTGAAAAGCTGGGATTTCTACTTCATTTATTGCTATTTGTCCATCTGTGGTAGAAGCAATAACCGACATTTTCCAGTTAGTTATATTGTCTGCCAACTTAAATTTAACTTTTGCTTGTCCATCTGTGTTAGTCACTAACTCAGGTTGCCAAAATAAATTTTCTGGGAAATATTCCCGTATTCTAGGAGTAGTAATTTGATTAGAGCTATTTCTACTAGTTAGGCTAAGTAAATTTTTACTTAACTCTACATTAACGCTTGTGTCTGTTGTACTTATGCTAACTAAATTCTCTTGCGCACTAACTTCAACAATATCTGATTGTCCGCCTGGCCTCATAGCTATATCTAATGCGGTTATAAATGTTTCCTTAATAATTACATTTTGATTAGAAATATCCAAAAATCCAGCAGCAAAAGCTTCTACTGTATAAATACCTGCTGGTAGACCAATTAGCAAATATTCTCCTATTTCATTAGTAGTAGTTTGATAAACCAAACTTGTTAAAAAATTAGTAGCTTTGATCGATGCACCAGGAATAACCGCGCCTGTTTCATCTGTTACTAAACCCTTAAGTAAGCCTTTTAGCTCCAAATCAGAAAAAATAGGCTTGTAATTCGTGCCAATTGGTATAGGGCTTTCCATTAAATCATTTGTGTTTAATAAATAAGAAAAATGTGTTACTTGAAAATCATCTATTGTTTTCGCTAACGCATCTTTGCCTATACTATTAATATAAATTTTTAATTTTGAGCCAATTTTAACTTTTGTATCTGTTTTAGTTTTTCTTTCTCCTTCTTCAAGATAAGTAACTATGTAAGGAAAAGAAAGTATTTGGTTTTCAACTTGAAAATCTACTTGATAATTATTTCCCCAGGGATCTTTTATTTTAGATAAATCTACTTGAACATTTTTTAAGATTGATTGAAGTTCATCTATAGTTTTAGGAAAATTACCTGTTTTTTCTAAATTATTATCTAAAGCTTTTTGGATAACACCTTGAAAATAAGCAAAATAGTTAGCTTTGGCTTGCCAAACTAGAATTTCTTCTTTTGTTGATTTACCACCACTAATTATTTTTACTAAATAATTTGTCTTATGTATTTCAAAATCAACTTTATAAAGATTCCCCCAAGGATCTAGCAAAGTGTCTAAATTTATTCCTCGCTTTAATATTTCTCTTTTTAATATTGCTGAATCACAAATGCAATCACCTGTTTTAGTAGGATAAGAACTAACTACTTGATTAAGCACTTCTCCATAAGGCTTAAAGTAGGGCCAACCCATATTTAAGGCAACAAAATCATCTGTTGTATCAAAAATTTTGTCTGCTCCAGCAGTAACTATTTCCATTACATCCATTTCAGCTTTTACAAAAAACTTTACTTTATAGTTTGTTCCCCAAGGATCTTTTAATTGATAAAAATAATCTCCAAAATATCCAAGCAAAACAAACAGTGTTGGTTCATTAGTGGGGTACAAAGAATTTTTTGCATATTGTGATTCTAAAGTTTCTTTTATTTCTTTTAAGTCTTTTTCAATTACTGATGCAAAAAGCCTACTGTAACTAGCACTAAAGCGATTAGTTTCAGTTATAACAGGAAAATATATATTAGTGTTTGCTAGTAAAATTTCTGCTACCAAGTCTAAATCTTGTGATATAGGTTTAGACATATCTAAAGTCTTTAAGTTGTCTAAAGTAATTCCACTTATGTTTTCATAGTTATTTGAAGCATGAAGGTAAGTTTGATAAAAACTATTTGGCCGATAATTTTTATCTTCTTGGGCGCGTTCCTCTACAGCTTTATCAAAAATAGTTATTCCCAAAGCACTTTCTAAAACTTGTTTATCCTGTGTTTTTACTTCTAGTGTTGCCTTTACTTCCTCAGCAGGGCGATAACTTTCTTTATCTAACTTTAATGATAATTCTAAATTTTTATTGTCAGGGTAAATTATTGTTTTAATAGAACTAGGAAAACTATGTTTGCTACCTTCATTTTCTTTTATTGAGTAAATAACTAAAGTTATTACACCTGAAAACGTTTGATTATAAGGTAAGGTTAAGTTAGCTTTTCCTTGATTTAGCTCTAAAGTTTGTGAATGGATGACTTTTAAGTCTTTGACTACATCAACTACTAACAACATTTCTGCTTTGTTAGCAACTATTTCAAGTTCAACTGCTTCACCTGCTTTGTAAATAGTTTTATTTGTAAAGGTATGTAAACCAACCTCACTTGAAGAAATATAAAAATAATTTTTTCTAAAACCTACTTTCCCAAACTCATCTTGAGCTACAAAACATATTTCGTTGTCTTCTTGTAAATATTTTAACAAGTTTTTATCAACTACTTTTGCTACACCATATTGATTTGTTTTTGTAGTTAATAATGGATTTTTTAATAGATTAATAATTTCGTTATTTTCTTTTTTATCTTTTATTTGTTCATCTAATTTATAAAGAGAAATATTACATTCTGCTGGCCTACCATCAGCATAAAAAGCTGACAAGTAAAATTCTACTGGTAACCCTTCTGTTGCTGATTGGTGAATTAAATAAATATGTATATCGCTTTTTGATAATCTTAATGTAAAGCGTTTTTGTTCTGTTCGATTCGTTGAAGTGTCTGTAACATAAGCAATAAAGTCTAAATCATTATAAGCTTTGTAGTAATCCTCAAAATCTTCTTCACCTGATAAATCAATTGTAGTAGTAAATTGTCCTAAATTATCTAGCTCTCCTTGATAATCAGGATCTTCAATAATTCCTGAATCTAAGTTAATAATTTTAACTGTTCCTTTATTAAGACTTTTACCAAACAAATATTGTGCATTAATTGTAATTCTTGGATTTTGTTTTGGTAAATAATAAGCTTGATCTGTTTTAATATAAACAGCAAAATTTGGTAGTTCATAGCGACTAATTTTTACATTTTGCTCACTACTTAATAAGTGATATTTATCATCATTTAATTCTACTTCTATTCGATAATCTCCTAGCTCTAAGTTTGCAGGAATCAACCAATTTGTGTTAACAATACCAAATTTGGAGGTTTTTAATTCTTGGCGAAATAGATTTGCTCCACCAGGAGCATTTATTTTTATTTTTACTGCCTCATTAGCCAAAGCTTGTTTGTTAGACTTCAAAATTAAAACTCTTAAGTTTAAGGATTCTCCTGGTTGATAAATTGGCTTATCTGTATTGATATAGGTATAAATAACCTGATCAAATCTAATAGCTTTTGTCAGAGTTTGAGAAAATTTTCCTAGTTTAGCAGTTACTTTAACTTCTGAATCTAAAAAATTTATTTTTTCTGGTAGATCAAAATATAACAGGCCGTGTCCATCTATGGCAGTTGTACAACTAGATTTTACTGTGGTGTTATCTAAAGCTATTTCTCCATCAATTAACACATTATTAATAGCTTGTTGTGTTATTGGATGTAAAGCTATAGCGTGTATTTGATAACGTGATTTTTCTCTAATATACTCACTAGACACTAGTTTTAATTCAAATAAATCAGGCAATAGCTTAGATAATGCAATTATCCCTTTGTAGTTTGTTGTAGATTTATTTACTGTATCAACAAAAATACTAGTTTGTAGATGCTTTGCAACAACAGATTGTAATTTTAGTGGTTCAGTAAACACGCTATAGCGCAACCGATAGTAAATAATAGTTGGGTTTTGTAGCAAATCTTCTGTAAAAATAGGCAGTTTTAATTTTATAGCGTTATTACCTACACAAATTTTTTGGTATTCTGAAACGCTAGCTTTAATTTCATTTTCTGGATCTACCAACTCAATTTTTACTAAACCTTCTAAGTCACAACCCAGGCTATTAGTTATTGATAGCTCAACATTTGGAAATTGTTCATCTAGTGAAAATACTGTTTTTTCCTCATCAACTTTGATTATTGGCTCTAGGATTGTTTTATAAGAAGCTTGAGCAGCAATAAAAGATAAAAGTAAGAAAGGTAGGGCAAGAAAATATTTCCACATAAATTTATTCCTAATTTTTGGAGTGTTTTGCGTGGAGAAATTTTTGTGCAAGGTTTATGCCAATAAGTTAATAATATAAAAAAATATTATAACTAGTTCATCTAATTAGATTTACAATAATCAATTAATTAATAATCAAGCAACAATTTCACTTATGAAAATTAATATAATCCAAAAATTTAAATTACTTACAAATTTTTGTTTTTAAGCTTTGCTGGAAAAAATTTTCTTTTCTTAAAAGTTAGTTGTTAATAATTTTGTTGGTTGTCCGTTTTTATAAATAGAAAAGCAATCAACACATTTTAGGAGGGTGCTGTGCCGGCAGTAGTAACACAATTAAAATCGCTGTCAGACCCTAGAGCTAGTATTGAGAGTTTATTTCAAGAACACTATGACAAAGTTTTCCGCACTGCTTATAGAATTACTGGAAATATTGTAGATGCTGAAGATGTGCTTCAAACAATTTTTCTACGTATTATGCGAAGCAAACAAGCAGAAGATCTTGCCCCTAACCCAAAAAGTTATTTAATTCGTGCAGCTATTAATGCAGCTTTAGATATTGTTAGAACTAGAAACCGTACTAAGTCAGTCCCTATAGAAACTTTAGTTAATTATCCTACTGATAATAAAAATCTTAATCCTTATAGCCAACAAGAAGACCGAGAGTTACGCCGGCAAGTACAAAAAGCGATTTCTAATTTAGGTGGAAAATCAGCAGAAATTTTTGCCCTACGTTTTCTTGAAGGTTATGACAATCGGGAAATAGCTGAGTTATTAGGAATGTCTCAAATGGTTGTAGCCGTTATGCTTCATCGCGCCCGAACTAAAGTGCGTAAAGATTTAGGTATGTTTTTGGAGGAGTTACCAGAATGAACAACAAAAAAAATACTAAAAACATTGACAATTTACTAGACCAAACATTAAGCAAAATCCAAGAAGATAATTTAGATCAAAATACTGTAAATATGGCGGCTCAACGAGTTTGGGCAAAGCTAGGAGAAAATACTATGGAAAGTCCTATTACTGAAGTAAGTCAAATCCGTACTTGTGCCGATTTTCAAACTTTAATACCAACTTATTTAGCGAATCAACTGCCTGCGGCACGAACTACACTTTTTGAAGACCATACACGCGAATGTTTGCCCTGTCGCAAGGCTCTAAAAGAAGCTAGAAGTGGTAAACCTGCTGTAGCTAACCCAACTTTAACAGCAAGACGGCCTACTTCAACCTTTACCCGTTGGTTAATCGCTGTAGCAGCAATTTTGATTTTAACTTTAATTAGTGCGCCAATTGTCCAACGTCTTACACATACAGGTAGCGTCCAAGCTAGCGTTACTGCTTTAGATGGAGCAGTTTATCGGGTTGCTAATAATAATAGCGACTTGTTAACTGTAGGTGCAGAGTTAAAAGAAAAAGAAAAAATTCGCACTGCTAAAGATGCTGACGCAGTAATTTACTTAAGCGATGGCTCACAAATTGAAATGAAAGAACGCTCTGAATTTTATCTTTCAGAAAGCCCAAAAGGTATAACACTACATTTAGAGCGTGGAAATATTATTGTTCAAACAGCTAAACAAAATTCTCGCCCGTTTTATGTAGCAACTAATGATTGCTTAGTTTCTGTCACAGAAACAACTTTTGCTGTAAATAATGGAATTAAAGGTTCTCGTATTTCTGTAATTGAAGGCTCTGCACAGGTTGACTACTCAGGTCAAGACAAAAAGCTTGCAGCAGGTGAACAACTAACAACTAACTCTAGTCTAGGCAATGTACCAATTAAAGATGAAGTTTCTTGGAGTCGTGATTCAGCTAAATATAACAAATTGCTAGCTGGACTTTCTGCATTACGTAAGGATATAGATAAAGTAAGTATTGTTGGTGTACGTTACTCTACAGAGTTACTTGATATAGTCCCAGAAGAAACGGTATTTTATGTATCTTTACCTAATTTTAGCAGTTCTCTTGCTAAGTCTTATGGCGTATTGCAAGAACATTTAGCTAAAAATGCAGCTTTACAAGAATGGTGGCAAAGTAAGCATTCTGATGATAGCCATGACAAATTAATCAGCACTTTAGTAGAGTTTGGTCAATATTTAGGTGAAGAAATAGTAGTTTCTGCGGCAATGCAAAAAGATGGTTCACCTAATAGCCCATTAATTCTTACAACTACTAAGGATCCTGCTGGACTACGTGATTTTTTAGTTAAACAAAAAGAAGAGTTTCAATCAAAAGGATTATTCTTAAATATTGTTGATAATCCACTTACAGTAGACCCTCAACTTGGCAACAATAAAAGAGACGTGTTTGCTTGGATTAACAATAATTTATTTGTTGTTAGCCATAGCTTAAACCAACTAAGCCAGTTTGCTAGCAGCTTAAATGCTGGGCAAAAGCCTTTTGCTAGTAGCTTTTTCCACAATCGTATTGCTCAGGTTTATCAAGAAGGTGCTGGACTAATTTTAGCTGTAGATTTAGAAAAAATTGTTCCTAACACTCTTAAACCAGGTGATGAAAAACAACGAGAAGTTTATAAAGAATTAGGTTTCTTAGACTTAAAACACTTTATTGCTGAACAAAAAATTAATGCAGATAAAACACAAAATCGCGCTGTATTAAGCTTTAATCAAGCTCGTACTGGTATAGCTGGCTGGATTGCTGACCCTGGCCCAATCGGTGGACTAGAATTTGTTTCTCCAGATGCTAATGTAGTAAGTGCTTTTGTAATCAAAGATCCAGCATCACTTGTAGCACATTTAATAGAGAATTTAAGCAAATTAGATAACAACTTTGCTCAACAACTTCAAACTGTAGAAAACTTACATCAACTAAGTGTTACAAAAGACTTTGCTGCTACCTTAGGTGGTGAATTTGTATTTGCTGTTGATGGGCCAGTTGTTCCGACTCCAGCTTGGAAAGCAATTTTTGAAGTTTACGACTCTGCTAAATTGCAAAATAGCCTAGAGCGTTTAGTTACAGAAGTTAATAGCTGGGCAACCAAACTAGGCAAAAAAGGCTTACAAATAGAAAAAAGTGAGCTAAATGGACAAACCTTCTACACTATCAAATCTTTAGATACAGGATTGGAGATGAGTTATGGTTTCAATAATGGTTACTTTATTGCTGCTGCTTCTCGCGCATTGGTAGACCAGGCGTTACGCTATCGTGATTCTGGTTATACTTTAACCAAATCCTCTAAATTCTTAAGCTTATTGCCAACAGACAACAATGCTAACTTTTCTGCAATGTTTTACTATGATTTAGCACCTGTCTTAGCACCTGTTGCTGGTCAACTAAGCAAATCTGTTGGTGACAAAGATTCTAATGAACAACAAATGATTAACTCAATAATCAATGCTAAACCAACACTAGCTTATGCTTATGCTCAAGGTGATAGAATTAGCTTTGCTACAAATGGCGATTCAAACCCATTTAACTTATCACCTGCAAATTTATTAGGCATACCAAATGCGTTTCACCTACAAAAAATGGTTAAAAAGAGCGTTAAAAACAAATAGTTAATTCCCTTAAAAATCTAAACGTCTTAAACCCTAGACCAACAAATCTAGGGTTTTTTATTTTTTGTAATTTAAGTTAAACTAAGCAAAAATTTTTACTTTTTGTCATAACCTTCATGTCAAATATTCATCAACTGTTAAAATTTGCAACTGAAAGTTTACAATCGGCTCAAATAGATGATGCTCGTCGTCAAGCTAGTTTGCTGCTAATGGATTTACTTAATTGTAATCAAGCATATCTGCTAGCTCATGATAAAGACGAAGTAGAAGATATTTTAGTAGAAAAATATAAAGTAGCTGTAGAGCGTCGCGCACAAGGCGAACCACTTCAATATATTAGTGGTAAACAAGAATTTTATGGACGAGATTTTATTGTTACACCTGATGTGTTAATTCCCCCGTCCAGAAACAGAACTGCTTGTTGAATTTCTATTAAAACTAGCCAAGGAAAATAAAATAAGTAATCCTAATATTTTGGATGTCGGCACTGGTTCAGGCTGTATTACTGTTACTTTAGCTATAGAATTGCCTAACGCTAAAATTACAGCTATTGACATTTCCCCTAAAGCTTTAGCGATTGCCAAGCAAAACGCGGCTAAACACCAGGTAGATAAGAAAATAACTTGGGTTATTAGTGATTTAGTAAGTAATTTAAGAAACAGCGAACAGTTTTATTTTTGTTGTGCTAATTTGCCTTATGTAAATCCAGAAGAGCTTGAAACTTTAGCAAAAGAAGTAAAAGATTTTGAACCACATTTAGCACTTTTTGCAGAAAATCAGGGTCAAGCATTAATTAAAAGATTGATTCAAGAAATTGTGCCTTTTATTTGCAAATCAGGTTATTTAATTTGTGAAATAGGCTTTGGTCAAGAAAAAGATTTGCTAAATGTAGTAAATACACATATTTGGCAAATAGAAGAAACTATAAAAGATTTGCAATCTATACCAAGAATTATTGTATTAAGAAAAAAATAATTTTATTTATTTTCTGGCAAAAATGGTTCAATAAAAATTTCCATAATCCCCCCGCAAACATCGCCGTCCGGCTCATCAGGGTCTGCTATAAGTTCAAAGCGACAAAGTTCAGCTTTCCCTTGTCTCATCAGCCTTTGAGCCGCTCCAACTACATCAGCTTCAACACAACCCCCGCCAACCGTGCCTGATAATTTTCCATTTTGATAAATTAACATTCTTGCACCAGCCCTTTGTGGTGTAGATCCTTTAGTTGCCACAACACTTGCAAGTGCTAGCGGTTGGCTATTTTCTTTTGCTTCCAATAATTCTTGGTAAAGTGCTGCTGGATTAAGTAAATTCATTTATTAACCTCTAACTGCTTTGTTTTATTATTTGCTGCAAATAATAGAGTTTTCATTTAATTTAGTAAAAAACTTTATTGGACGATTTTCTAAAATTAAACCTAATTCTGCTGCTAGCTTATAAAAATATTCTAACCCTGCCAAGTTTTCTTTATCTAAATCATAGTTAACATTGCTAGTAAGATAATCTAAGAGTGATACAGGAGAAATATTTAGATTATAGCTATATTCTTTAACAATATTATTTAAGTTATTTATACCTTCTGTTTAGCTTCAACAAACAATTTAGCTAAATCTAAATAATCTTTATCTATTGCATTATCAGACCAACAATTATTAACAGCCCAAAGAGCAAACACAAAAGGAAGGCCAGTAAATTTTCGCCATTCTTGAGCTAAATCATAGACATGATAATTATTTAGCTCAACAGTAATAGCAGGATCTCCAATTAGTAACGCACTATCACTAGTATTTAACATATCCTTTAAGTTAGGTGGTGATGTAATGTAATGAGGTTTAATTGAGTAAAATCTTTCTAAGATAATTTTTATAAGAGTTGCAGAAGTACGTGATGAAATATCTAGTGCAACAGTATTTATTTTATCTATTGGGCATTTGCTTACTAAAATTACGCTACGCACAGCTTGTTTAGCAGGGACAGAAATATCAGGAATTAAGCAAATATTATTTATTCTTTGATATTCAATAACAGGAATTAAAGCAATATCTACTATATTTTCTGCTAGTAAATCTGCGCAGAGTGATGAAGCAGTATTTCCTAAAAAGTAGCAATTATCTTTTAAGCTTCCTTGTAAAAAGCTATAAATTAGGGGGTGCAGAATTAAGATAAGTAGATGCAGCAATTTTAAGTTTGTTCATTAAAAAAATCCTAAAATATAAACATATAAAGAGCAAAGTTTGATAGTACAAAACAATTTTACTGACTGACAAGCAGAAGTAGAACTTAAAGAAAAGTCATACTAATAGTAGTTACTAAAAGTCTGTTTTATTTATATTATTTTAGCTAACCTTTATAAAATCTATAGTTTAAGTTTTTTAAAATTATTCTTTTCTGCTAAATTAGATTTTCTTTTCCCTCTAGTAATGGTTATAGTAGGCAAACGATAAAATTTCTAAGCAATCCCGCTAGAAATTAATAATGCCTCTATAGAGCTAACCCTTTAAGGAATAAGGACTAAATAAGATGTCAATAAATGGTGTAATTATGCAGTTTTTCCATTGGTATACTGCTTTTGACGGTAAACTTTGGAAAGAACTAGCCACCAAAGCCCCAGAACTTGCACAGCAAGGTTTTACAGCTATTTGGCTGCCACCTGCTTGCAAAGGACAAGGAGGAAAAATAGATGTTGGTTATGGAGTTTATGACTTATTTGATTTAGGAGAATTTTTCCAAAAAGCCAGCAGAAGAACTAAATATGGAACTAAAGAAGAACTTTTAATAGCAATAAAAGCGGTAAAATCCCACAATATGCAAGTTTATGCTGATGTAGTTTTTAAGCATAAAAATGGTGCTGATGAAATAGAATCTGTAAGGGTTCAAGAAGTTGACTGGTTTGATCGTAATATTACTAGAAGTAATTGGTATCAAATGCTTGCACACACAGGGTTTAGCTTTCCTGGTCGTGGCAATATGTATTCTAGTATGAAATGGCATTGGCAGCATTTTGATACTCTTAGTTATAATGCGGAAACTAAAGATAGGTCTAAACTTTATCGTCTAAAAGATAAATATTTCCCTCCTGGTGTGCCAAATGAATATGGAAAGTTTGAATATCGTACAGCTTGCGAACTTGACACAGATGTTTCACAAGTACGCGGGGAACTAATGTATTGGGGACGATGGTTTATTGACACTACTGATGTAGATGGATTTCGTATAGATTCAGCTAAATTTTTAAGTGAGCATTTTTTTCGTGATTGGATTAATCATTTACGCGCTCATTTTGCTGGACGTGAGCTTTTTTGCGTTGGTGAATATTGGTCAGATAGCCTTGAGGAATTAAAAAGCTATATAGAAAAAACTAATGGCGTAATGTCACTATTTGACTTCCCACTACACTACAAATTACATCGTGCAAGCATTTTAGCTACTAAATTTGATTTACGTACAATTTTTGATAACACTCTAGTTAAGACTTTCCCTGCCCTTGCTGTCACCTTTGTTGATAATCATGACACTCAACCTTGTCAATCATTAGAATCTACTGTAGAAGCTTGGTTTAAGCCTTTAGCCTATGCCTTAATATTACTTAGGCTTGAAGGTTATCCTTGTGTTTTTTATGCTGATTATTATGGTGCAAAATATGAGCATGGCGAAGAAAATAACCCTCCTGTAGAACTTTATTCGCATCGTTGGCTAATAGATAAATTTTTATGGGCAAGAAAATATTTTAATTATGGAGTGCAACTAGATTATTTTGATCATCCTACAACAATAGGTTGGGTAAGATTAGGCGATAGTGTTCACCCCAAAGCTATGGCAGTAGTAATGAATACTGGTTTTGTAACAAAAAAATGGATGGACATAAGGCGAGCAAATACAACATTTGTAGATATCACTGAACATATCAAAGAAAAAGTTATCTCTGACTCGCGTGGCTGGGCAGAATTTCCTTCTTTGCCAGGCTCGGTTTCTGTCTGGGTGCAAGAATAAAACAAGCAAAAACTTGTTTTATAAAAGCTTTATGCTATAACTTCTCTTAACTAAAACATCAATAAATAAAGCTCTATATTCCTTGTAGGATAAATTCTATGTCAAAGATTAAAACTTTGTTCTACTCTTTAATACTTCTTGCTAGTTTAAGCTTTAACTCTAGTGCTTTTGGTCAAGAAGCCGTTAAAGCAACAAGTCCAACTTATCAAGTAACTTCAAGTCAACATAAAATAGATAGTAATATTACAGAAGATAAAACTATTAGTGATATGCTTGCCCCTTATGCAGAAAATGTAAAAAAACAAATGGCTTCAACTATTGGACAAGCAAAAGAAACTATTAATAAAGAAGGCCCTGGAGCAGGTCGCTTAGGTATGTTAATTACTGATATAATTCGCCAGCAATCAGCTAAGGCATCTGGTCATAAGGTTGATTTAGCTTTTCAAAATAATGGTGGTCTTCGTGCAGAAATTCCAGCAGGAGAAATAACTATTGGAACAATTTACAGATTAATGCCATTTGACAATGAGCTTGCTATAGTTGAACTTTCTGGAACAGATGTCATAGAACTTTTTGAAAGTATGGGGTCAAGCATTAAAGATTTTGGAGCAGCTATTTCCGGCGCAGAACTAACTTTTCAGGATAAAAAGTTAGTTAAAGCCAAAATTGATGGTAAAGATATAGATCCTAAAGCTACTTATACCTTAGCACTAACTGATTATCTTTATAAAGGTGGTGGAGAATATCCAACCTTACGTAAAGGAAAAAATTATAAGATAGTAGGCTTATTGCTACGTGATGCAATTATTAATTATATTAAGTCTGAGCAAGCAGAAAATCGTGTGATAACAACACCTGCTAGCCCAAGAATTACCTTAGTCAATGCCCAAACCCAATAAAGCAATAGAGAGAAAAATTTATGAGTAATGATTTTTCAAGAAGAAATTTTCTTAAAACCTTAACTGCAAGTGCTTTATTATTTGAAACTAGCAATTTTTATTCTGCTCAAGCTAGTGATGAAACTAAAATCACAATTTTGCATACTAACGACACTCATTCACAGATAGAGCCGTTTCCAGAAGGCACTCGTAATGCTGGAATGGGAGGCGTAGCACGTCGAGCTAGTTTTGTTCGCCAAATTAGAGCAGAAAACCCAAACACATTGTTACTTGATGGTGGAGATAGTTTTCAAGGTACACCTTACTATAATTTCTACCATGGAGAATTAGAAATAAAATCAATGTCTGCAATAGGTTATGATATTGTAACATTAGGAAACCATGACTTTGATGAGGGTGTAGATAGCCTTGTTAAAGCCTTACAACATGCTAAGTTTGATATTGTTTCTGTAAATTATGATGTGTCAAATTCTGCTCTAAAAGATTTTGTTAAACCTTATGTTATCCGTAATTTATCAGGTATTAAAGTAGGTGTTTTAGGTTTGGGTATTGATTTTGATGGTTTAGTTGTAGCAGATAAGCATATTGGTGTTAGTTACCAAGACCCAATAAAACCTGCTCGTGCCGTAGTAGATGAATTACGCAATAAACACAATGTAGATTTAATAGTTGCAGCATCTCACTTAGGTTATAAATATGATAATGAACCTGATAGAGTATGTGATGTAAAAGTAGCAGAAGCAATTCCAGAAATTGACTTTATTGTTGGTGGGCATACTCATACTTTTATGAAAGAGCCTGCTGTAATTAAACATCAAAACGGACGACAAACCTTAATTTTTCAAGTTGGTTTTGCAGGAATTAATGTAGGTCGTGTAGATTTTACTTTTAAGAAACGTCAATTAGTTAGTTGGCAAGCAGGTATTTTTAATATGGATAAAGAGCAAATAAGCCAACTATATTCAATAAGTAACAAAATTATTTAACTTAAAAGAAAAAAGCCGCTAATTAGCGGCTTTTTTCTTTTAGAAACTATTTTTAAGCATTATTTCTTTGCTTCTTGTGTATCTGAGTCTTTTTCTGGTACTTCACATAAACATCTAAAACCTACACGATCTATATCTTTATAGGCAGGTGGCAATACAAAACGATAAGTTGTTGTTGCTCTATCTGGAGGGTCACCATAAGAAGCACCTCTAATAGCTTTGGTGTTTGGTTCAACTTTACCTTTACCGCCAGGATAAAGAAGAAAATCATCTTTAGTCCATTCACGAACATTTCCCGCCATATCTAAAACACCATAAGGGCTAACATCTTTGCTATTAGATCCTACAGGCATAATTTTGTTATGTACTTTATTTACATTTGCATAGCCTTCTAACCAATCATTGCCCCAGGGATAAACATAATTTTTTTCTCCCCGTGCTGCATGTTCCCACTCTACTTCTGTAGGAAGCCGATAAACCATACCTTTACGAGTACCACGCCAATGACAAAAAGATGTTGCATCATCCCAATTTACAATAACAGGAAGTTGTAATAGTTCATTAGGTGGCTTTGGCCCTGCCCAAGTTTTAGGCGGCTCTTTTTAGTATCTTGAACAAATCCCCAATAATCTTCATTAGTAACTTCTGTTTTATCCAAAAAATAACCATTCTGAATTACTTTTTCATGAACTGGTTTTTGATAATCATCATCTGTATTATTACGCCCAATAATTACTGTTCCACCAGGTATATAAACCATTCCATCTGGTGTTGGAGGTGGCGGAACTTCTTTTACTATAGGCTTATCTGTTGCAGCATTAGTGTTACTTTTTAAGATTCTAGGTAAAGCAATAACTCCAGCAACAATAAACAGCACTACAACTGAGGCAATAGCAACTAAGGCTTTGTTATTATTTTTCTTTGCTTTAGTACCAATTACCTCTACTTTTCCAGTATTAACATTAACTTTTTCAACAAACAAGGTGTTAAGTTGCGCGGCTCCAACAGCAGGAGCAACTTTGGTGGTAGCTTTAGTAGTAGTTGTATTAGTGTTAAGTGGTAGAAGTGGAGTTGCTTTAGTAGTTACAGTTACAGGCCCGCCACTAGCAGAAATCATTTCAATAGTTGAATAAGTGCCTTCCATAGAAGCAGATACAGCACCCATAGCTTGAGTAACAGAAGCATCCATACTTACTTTTAAGCGTGGAGGCTCTTCATCAGCATTTACTGAAATATTTTCTTCAGCAAGTAAGTATTCTTGAAAACCAACTTTGATATTGTACTTGCCAGGTAAAAGAGAACGTACAACACCATTACCCATCTCATCTACTTGTACTTTTGGAAAATCATCTACATAAACAATTGATCCAGGAGGAGCATTAACCTGAAAACGAATTACTGAATAAATGTAATTGGCGGCAGCATTAAGAACAACTTCTTTATCCTCTGCCATTTCTGGGGACTTATCCTTATCATTTAGTAATCTTACTTCTAAAGGAGTTTCGCTGTCCCAAGTTTCATTATTCCATTTATCAATTACTATTTCAGCTTCAGTATCACTCCATAATTCTACGTAAGCTTTACCAGTAAATTTTTGGGTTTGTGGATCTGTTTCCATAAAAATCCACTGTACAGTAGAGATGGGATCTAAGATTTCTAACAAATTAGGAATTGTCTTATCTGAGGGAACTTTTTCAAAAACTACTTTTTTTGCCATTAAATACTCCCTTCCTGAATAAATAAAATCTCAGGTAAAATTTGGAGGTTTTGTTTTGTTAATTAACTAGATTAAACTTTTGACAACTTTTATATAATAGCCTAAGAACCTTAGTCTGAACAGATTAAAAACTATCTTTTACTAACTGTTATTACTTCCTATTATATGTTCAGCACACCGATGACCGCTTAATACAGCACCTTCAATAGTAGCGGGAAGTCCTGTATTAGTCCAATCCCCAGCTAAAAAAAAGTTATTTATAGGTGTTATTGTACTTGGTCGATTAGCTTCTGTTAGCACTGAAGCAGAAAATGTAGCATGATGCTCTTTAACTACTAGTGAACGAACAACTTTTGCATTGCTAGCTTTTGGTAGAAGCCTTTTAACATCAGCAATTGCAATTTCTACTAACTTTTCTTTTGTTAACTTAGAATACTCATGTGCAGCACTAATTACAAAAGTTAATAGTTGTTCTTCAGTTTTTGAGCGAGCAAATAATATATCTTTGTTAAACATCCATTGCAAATGCGTTCCTAACATTCCAGCAAACCCTAGATCTGTTATTTTACGATCAAACCAAAGATAAACCGATACTATTGGCGCAGAGCTTAAAGATTGCCATTGCTTAAAATAAGTACTTTCTTTAAGTAAATCTGTAGGAAGTAATTCTTGTAGTGCAAAATAAGGTACTGCACTTATATAAAAATCTGCATTAAGTACATTATTATCTTTAAGCACTACGCCTTGGCAACTATTATTAGTAATATCAAACTTAGTAACATTAGCTCTAAGTGTTACTTGTCCGCTATGAGATTCAATAAAATTTTTTGCTTGTTCTGTATAAAGTTCACTTAGTCCTACTTTAGCCGTCACCATTGTAGAATCTTCTTTTGTACCAGCAAAAGCTTGCTGTAAGACTTTTATTAATAGGGTAGCAGGTGCAACTTTTGGATCTTCATTAAGTGTAGCAATTGCAAAGGGATACCAAAACCGTTCTTTCATTAAAGAGGATTGATTACAACTATCTAGCCACTCATCAACCGTTAGCTTGCCAAATTTACTTGCTAGTTTACCGTTTTTTGTTTGTAAAGCACTACCTATAAGTAAGGCCCTTATTTTATCAGCAAAACTAATACCTTTTAGACGAAATAGTCCAGCAAGTAAATGTAGTGGGGCAGGCCAAGAAGGACAAAGCAAAGTAGTTTGACCATTTTGCTCATCAAGAAAATCAACTCGAGATTGTTTTTGAAATCGTAATTGCTCTAAAGTATTTAACTTAGCAAAAAACTTAAAAGTCTCCCGATAACAGCCCATCATTAGATGTTGCCCATTATCAATAACCTCTCCTGATATTTGGTCAATAAAAGAATAAGCACGTCCACCTAAAAAAGCACGTCTTTCTAATAAATGGACTTTATAGCCTGCTTCGGCTAGTGCTACTCCAGCAGAAAGTCCTGCTAATCCGCCACCAATGATTAAAACTTTTTTCATTGCTAAATTAAATTTAACTCCAACGGCATTTTGTCCATGTGCTAATGGACACTGTAGCTTTTTCCCAAGTATTTAGTCTTATACGCTGATCAAACACATTATAACGAGCAGAAATTATTTTTTCTAAAATCCTATGATAAATCTGTCCCATAATTTCTGCTGCAAACATATTTTTTTTATCTATTAAACTAAGTGTTGTTCTAGCTTTTTCAAAAAAACTTTCTGCACGCTTGCTTTGATACTCCATTAAAGCAATAAATTCATTACTATAAATATTACTTAATAAATTAGTTTCACTATAACCAAAATCTTTAAGTTCATCTTGAGGTAAATAGACCCGATCACGTTGAGCATCTTCTTTTAAGTCTCTAATAATATTAACTAATTGTAAGGCTTTGCCTAAATTTATAGCATATTCTTTAGTAGAAGGGTCTTGATAGCCAAAAATTTCAATACACATTAGCCCAATAACACTAGCAACGTGATAGCAATAGCGTTCTAGCTCTGCAAAATTACGATAACGGCATTTATTTAAGTCCATTTCCATGCCAGTAATTAAGTCTTGAAAATATTCTTCTTTTATTGAGCAATACTTAAGAACTTGTTGAAGTGATTTCCCTAAAGTAGTATTAGGAGTGCCTGTAAAACATTTTTGAATTTCTACTCTCCAAAAAGCAAGCTCTGTTTGTGCATTATCAACTTTTAAGTCTCCATCTACAATATCATCAACTAGACGACAAAAAGCATAGACAGTTTCTATTGCCTGACGTTTAGGTTTTGGCAAAAACAAAAATGAGTAATAAAAATTAGTATTTGATTGACGTGTAATTAGTTCTGCTGATTGGGCAGCACGTTCAATAGTTGTATTAGACATATAAAGAATATTAGAAAGTTTTTGAAATAAAAGCTTTTAGCAGAATTTTACTTTTGTGCTTGTTTTTATTGTTGGACGATGAACAAAAACATTAAATTTTTGTTCTTGTAATGCTTTTAGTAAACTGCTACCACCTAACCAAACTAGCCTTAATTCTATTCCTAAGCGTCCGCCAACAGAACGACAAAGCGGTTTACCTTGTAAAAATAAGCTTTCTGTACGTTCAGCTAGAGACTGCATCATCCTAACATAATTTTCATTATAAAGCTTATTGTGAAGGTCAGTTTCACTATAGCCAAATTTCTTTTGCTCTTCTTGAGGTATATAAATGCGATCTTTAGCTAAATCAACTACAACATCTTGCCAAAAATTAGTTAGTTGTAAAGCAGTGCAAATATTATCAGACATTTGATGAAGCTTTTTTTCTTTATATCCAAAAAGCAATAAAATCAATCTTCCAACAGGGTTAGCTGAACAGCGGCTATATTCTAATAGATCATTAAATGTAGTGTGGCGAGAGTGTTTAACGTCCCAAACAAAAGCATCAATTAAATCATGAAAAAGTTGTAAGGGAAGTTGGCAGACTTTAATAGTTTCTGCTAAAGCAGTAAAAACAGGATGGTTAACATCCTGTTTTTGACATTGTATAAGAAGATCCCGCCAATTTTCTAAATTTGCTAATCTTTCTGAAGCTGATAAATTTCCTTCATCAGCAAAATCATCTGCACCACGAGCAAAAGCATAATTACTATAAAAATGAGGCCGTTGCGTGCGAGGAACTAAAATAGAGCCTACAGGAAGATTTTCATAATGGCCTGTAGCAATCTTTTGACAATGCCCATAAGACTCGGCAAGTGTCCAAGTGTGAGACTCTAAATCTACAGTTTTAAGAGAAGTTTTTGACATTAAATTAAACTGCAACTGGACTAGCTAGTTCTTGGGCCATTTCTTCTAATCTTTGATAAACACGTTTAATCATCCAATCAGGCGTTGAGGCTCCGGCTGTTAAACCTACGATTTTATGTCCATTTATATCTGATAGAGAAAGTTCATCTTCTGTTTCAATATGGAAAGTATCTACTCCTGCTTCGCGGGAAAGTTCAGCCATTCTTTGAGTATTACCACTATTTTTTCCACCAACAACAATCATTAGATCAACTTCTTTTGCCATATCTAGAATTTCATCTTGACGATCTGCGGTGACATCACAAAGAGTATCAAACATTAAAGCTTCTGGATAAATCTGACGAATTTTTTCTGTTACTTCATGTAAGCGAGCGCGGCTTTGGGTACTTTGGGCAACAATACAAACTTTATCTGGCGGCAAGGCAGGCAAATTTTCTAAATCTTCATCAGCATCAATTAAATAACCTCGTCCTTGAGTAAATCCAAGTAGCCCAATTACTTCTGGATGCCCTCTTTCACCTACAATAATAATGCTATAACCGTCATGAGTGTGTTTTTTAACAATTCCTTGTATTCCACCAACATGAGGACAAGTAGCATCAACTATTTTTAAGCCCTTTTCCTTTAAGTGTATTCGTCTTTGTGGAGTAATTCCATGAGCGCGAATAGCAATTGTTCCATCAGTAATATTATCTATATTACCAGAAACATGAATATCACTTTGTTCTAAGACTTTTAATACTTGGGGGTTATGAATTAAAGCACCATCGGTATAAATAGGAGAATTACCATCATTAGCTGCTTTCATCACTAAATCAATTGCACGGCTTACGCCCCAACAAAATCCAGCCGTTTTTGCTACAATAATTTTCACCGCAAAGCCTCCTTGCTAACAGCTACCAGAAAAAAATTTATTATTTATTAAATAGAAAATTACACCCAATTTTAATGTTAAAACAAAATTGGGTGCAATAGTCGAGTGCCAATAGCTACCTACCACATAAAAGCAAAATCTAGCCGGTAAAACCTACGATAACTAGCAAAAAATGTCCCAAAGCCAGGATCAGCTTGATTAGCCTTGATATTTCTTGGGTTAAAGTGGTTAGTCACATTAAATAAACTTAAGGTAAATTGAGCATCATACTTGTCACGAACCCTTATATCTTTGCTAATAGCCATATCTAAAGAAGCAAAACGTGGGAATCTTACGCTATTACGTGGCCCAACAAAATTCTGTGCTTCATCTCTAATTGAATAAGGAAAACCTGTATGAATATCTAGCAAAGGTGAAACTGTAAATCGAAGAGGAAGCTTAAATGTTCCATTAGCTAAAATTCTATTAGGAGCATCTATTGGTAAGCGTCCAAATTCATTTGGTCTTAAAATTGGGTCAGGAAAATCACCATAGTAAGTATTAAAGTCATTTAACTCCCCTGTAGCACGACTACGAATATAGGAAAAGGAAAAGGCGTTTTCCTTTGGTAACTTAAAGTTAGTTGTAATTTCTAGTGAGCGATAGCGATTTCGTCCATTATTAAAAAGCTTTATAGCATTAACACCATTTTCTTGTGTTGGAGAAACAAAAAAATCATTATCTGTACGGCTTTGCAGGTAAGCAACTTTTAACAATGTGTTGGGAGTAATTTTTTGGTTTACTTCTAAATTAAAAGTTAAGTTTCGTGGTGCAGAAAATTCGCTTCCAGTATTTACTTTACTATTTGGTGTTGGGCCTAATAGGTTAAGAAACAAGGTTGGACTACCAACTACAGTTTGTCCATCAGCGGCAAAGTTAGTGATTAACTGTTGAGGTCTATCACGAAAACTTAATATGTTTAGAGGCAATTTATCATAAAATAGCCCAGCAGCAGCTTTTAAGACTGTATTTCCACTATTTCCAGGCGAATAAGCCATTGCTAGACGTGGCATTACATTAATAGTCGCGGCTGCTCTTTGGGCCTCAACTCTTAGCCCATAATCAAAACTAAAATTACGTTTTATTAACCATTGATCTTGGGCAAAAGCTGCTACTTGTGCATTTGCGGATCTTACTGCACCAAGTGTAAAATATTGAATTGTTTGTGTTTTTGTTCCATCTAAACGAACTATATTAACATTATTATCAGTAATATCACTATCAGAGCCTAAATAATTTAAGTCTACTCCTATTTTAACATTATGTGTGCCAGAACCAGTTTGTTGAGGTGCAAAAGTATTAGTGACTGACAATTGGTAACGTTCCGTAATTCGGTTTTCACGATGAAAATAATTTCCATCACGTCTTAAAGGACTAAAAATCATTAAGTCATTTCCCTTGCCTGCTACTTCTGAATTAATGCGTTTATATTGAAATAAAGTTTCAAGCAGAGAACCATTTGATAAAGTGATTCGGTCAACTAAACCTATAGTAAAATCATTACCATTTTGATTAGGAGATACTACTTGAGGGTTAAAAAAGTCTAGTCCAATGTGTTGTAATCTTTTAGTGGAAAAATTTACTGTAGTTGTTAGTGTATGTTGTGGATTAAGAATAAAATCTAACTGAGTAAAACTACGGAATACTTGTCGCTTAATTTCATTAATTGGAGAAGCTAGTCCTCGAACAGGTTTTTTATCTATACTTACTTCAAGCCCCTGAGAAAAATACGCTCGATTTTTTACAATGGGCCCTTCTAAATGTAGTCTTGGTGAAACATTGCTAAATCCAAAAAGTTGACCACCTCTAAACCTAGGTTCAGGAAAAAAGTCTGTAAAATCAAACTTAAATTTATCTCCTCCACGACGAGTTTCTACTTTAGTAACACCGCCTGTAAAACGTCCATATTCAGGCAAATAAGGATTGGTATAAACTTTAATTTGTCCAATAGACTCTAAAGGAATATTTTTAGTAAAATCTCCTGTAGCAGGATCACTACCATCAGCACCATTTATCAACAATGCACTTTGATTTTCACGTGAACCTTTGATACTCACTTTGCCATCAGGAGGACGGATAACATTTGGAATTGTGCCTAATGTAGCGTCAAAATCACGACTTAAGGCAGGAATCATTTTAATTTGTTGTAATTTTAGTTCCCCAGCAGGTTGATCTAATTTTTCTATTGGGTTATCAGACTCAGCTTTAACTTCTACTTCAATACCAACAGGAGAAAGTTTTTCTGATAGTTGAATAGAAGCGCGTCCCATCATTCCACCAACAATTTCTACATTATCTTCAACATAAGGTTCGTGGTTATCAGCAGTGATTTCTAGTCTATATTTAGCTTGAGCAAGACCTGGAAATTGTACTAAACCTTTAGCATCTGTGACTTTTTCGCCTACTTGTTGATCACTATTATTAATTACCGTAAAAACCTTAATTATTGCTCCTGATAGCGGACTACCTTTAGAGTCCAATATTTCAATACTTAAAACACCATTTTCTACTTGTTGAGCATAAACGCTGTTAGATGGAAAAGATATTTCGCTAACGGGAAAAGCTATTGCTAGCAAACAAAAGCTAGCAAAAACACGAGTATATTTTGACCAATTTTTTTTTGTTTTTTTACTAGTTATATTACTACTATTCATAATGCCTATACCTGTTTAATTAAGTGTTTATGTTTGATGCGTAGTGATTAGAGTTAATTTGTTAAATGATTATAAATAATCTTATTACGCATTCATTATTAAAAAAATACTAATGTTATTATTTTAAGTAATTTTTTAAATGAACAACGAGCTATGTTAACAAAAATTTAGTAATTAGAAAAGCTAAACAGAAAAGCTAGTTGTCACAAAAATAACTTATAACCTTTTTATTTAGTTATAGTTAGTATTAAGACTAGACTACTAACTACTCCAACACCTCCTGAAAACTTTGGTTCAATATTTTGGTAAACAATCTTTTAGTACAGAAATAGATTTTTTTAGATTAAGTAGAAATCTAGCTGCTAAAATGGGATGTTTAGCTAGTTCTACCAGCATTTTAAGGTTATTAACTTCCGCCATTTCATTCATAGCTAAATTAACATTTGGTAGATCTCCACTTGCATCATCACTAATTACCCGTAAAACCGTAGCGGGCAAAGCTTTTTCTTTTGCTGCACTTAGAATTTGGTAGCTTTCCATATCAACAGCAATAGTTTTATAGTTTTTAGCTAGAGATTTTTTTTGATCTGCTTTACAAACTACCCAAGGTAAAGTAATCCCATCGCCTTGATGAATTGTTAAGCTATTAGATTGTAAAGTATTTATAATTAAAGATGTTAATTTTTGATCACAATTAATAGGAGAATCTAAGCTAGCATTATCAGATGGAAGAAAATAGCAATTTTTATAAATAACCAAATCTCCTTGTTGACATTCTTGGGATAAACCGCCAGCAAGTCCAGTTATTATCACAATTTTAGCTTTAGTATTATCTAAAGCTATTTTAGCTTGTTGAGTAGCGTTTTTTGGCCCCATTTTAGTACAAAAAAGCTCCACTAAAGTATTTCCACAAAACCCTTGTCCGCCTAACAATTGGTTTTGATAATTTATCGCTTTCCAATCACTTAAAATCGCTTTTACCAAATTATATTCCAAATCACTAGCAGCAAAAATTGCTACATTTGTCATAGAGAGCCTTTTATTGCTCATCAATTTAGTATTTTAATAACTAAAGTCTGAGCCTAAGATGTGTAATTAATTTAGAGTGTTGCCAGATTGACTATCTGCTAAGGTAGGGATTTTATATAATTTTTCTCTTATTGGTTAATCAAAATAGCTTAGAGTGTTATCAAAAGAATTATTTAAGCTAGTAATTAGTTGCTTATTCTGGGATTTTATCCTTATCTTTTAACTATTTATGACAACATTTAGTGAGCCAGAGAAAACTTTAGCTGATGTGCTGCAAGGTACACGAAACCTTTTGCGACTATCAATTACAGAATATAGCCAATTATTTCAAATATCTAATCAAATTATTGTTGACCTTGAACAAGGCATTCTACCTAATACATTAGATGATAAAATTTTTAGGATTTTATTAGCTAATATTGCAATATCTTATAGCCCAGATCTTTTAGTTATTTTTCTAGCCGCAGCACAAAAAAAGTTCCCTAACTTAAAACTAGATAGTCCTTCGGCTTTATTTGGCAAATTATTTGCCCCTAATTTCACAGAAGATTTATCACTATTTCCTTGGATAAGTAGTGGAACTCGTTTCCGTTGTAGATTGCTTCAATTAACCGATCAAGCTAATGGAATTTTGCTTTGGGCCGAAGACAAAGATACTCATCATCAATTAGTAAGTGTCTGCCCTTCATCAAGTGCTGCATACTTAAATTTAATAGATAATTATACAGTGATTTTTATTCCATCTATTTACTTGTTTCTAAGATTAAATACAACTAAAAGCCAGTTACCTATTCTTTTAACACCTCGTTTTAATGAAAAACTTCCAATTGGCTTGTCTATTCCTCAAGAAGCTTTTCCAGTAAAATCACCTAGTCAAATAGAAGTGCAACAGACTCCAAGACGACTACTAATCTATTCACCTGACAGCCATTCAATAGCAGAAATACAATTCTAGTAGCCCAGCATATTAAATAAAGTGTAACTTAAATAAAATAGCATTAGTGAGGCTTAAGCTCTGAAAAGACAATATAACTATAGCCTAATTACACTGTAAACTAAGTAAGTTACTATTTTTTGAATTTCTTAAGTTGGCGCATATAGGGTTAAAACCTTAGTCTATATATCTATTACCCTGTTGGAGCTTTAGATTTAAGAATATAATATTTCTTAGTTTACAGTGCATTTACTTCTCTCTAATTTTGTTTTTATATTTATATTATTTTAATTCTAACCAGTTTTTTCCTGTGTGTACTTCAGCAACTAAAGGTACATCTAAAGAATATACTTGCTCCATTTCATTTTTTACTATTTCTTTTACTTTTTCTATTTCACTTTCTGGCACAGATAAAAGTAACTCATCATGAACTTGAAGCAACATTTTAGCTTTTAAGTTTTCTGCTTTTAAGCGTTTGTAAACATTAATCATAGCTAGTTTTACTAAATCTGCTGCCGTTCCTTGAATAGGTGCATTGATAGCTTCTCGTTCAGCCCTAGCTTGAAGGTTATGATTTTTATTATTTAGGTCGGTTAATCTGCGAATACGTCCAAATAAAGTCCTAACAATGCCATCTTGCTCTCTGCCTTTTCTAGGTATTTCTTCCATATAATGACGAATACCTGTATAAGTAGTATAGTAATTTGCTATAGCTTCTTTTGCTTCACTTCTGCTAATTCCTACACGCTGAGCTAGACCAAAAGCCCCAACTCCATAAGCAATACCAAAATTAGTAGCTTTTGCTAGACGACGTTTGTTTTTTAACTCTTCCTCAGTTTTAGCCCCAAAAACTTCTTTAGCCGTTTTAGTGTGAATATCCTCACCATTCTTAAAGGCTTCTGTCATTTTTTCGTCTTTGGCAATATGAGCAAGTAACCTTAGCTCAATTTGCGAATAATCAGCAGAAAGTAAAACGTGTCCTTCTTCAGCTACAAAAGCTCGTCGGATTTTGCGACCAAGTTCAGAACGTACAGGAATATTTTGTAAATTAGGATTAATAGATGAAAGTCTTCCTGTAGCCGTGCCTACTTGATTCATTGTAGTATGTATCCTACCAGTTTTTACATTAATTAATTTTGGTAGAGCATCAATATAAGTGTTTTTTAGTTTAGCTACTTCTCTGTAATCAATAATCTTTTTAGGCAGTTCATAGTTAGCGGCTAATTCTTCCAATACATCAGCACTTGTTGAAACTTTGCCGGTTTTAGTCTTTCGTGAAACAGCAATATTAAGTTTTTCAAATATATTAGCTAGTTGTGCTGGCGAATTAATATTAAATTCTTCCCCTGCTAATGAGTAAATTTCTTGAGAAAGACGCTTTATTTCTTCCTCAAACTCTTTTGATAACTCTTCTAATATTTGGAGGTCAAGCTTAATTCCTGTCTGCTCCATATCATAAATAATTTCAACTAATGGAAGTTCAAATCTATGATATAGATCTTCTAAACCCATTGTTTTTAATTTGTTATGCAAAGTTATAGTCAGACGATTTACTAAATCTGCTTTATCAAATTGAGAAAAATTTTCTGGACTTATCCCTAAATATTCTTGTGCTAAATCAGTTAAACTATAGCGATTCTCTTCAGGATTAAGCAAATATGCTGCTAATAAAATATCTACCACAATATTTTCTAGCTTAACTTGCCCTGATAAATTCCCATAAATTTGATTAAGTATATTTAAGATATTTTTGCTATCATGAACTCTTTTTGCTAAAAAGCCATTTTCCCAAATATCTTTTAGAGCTAGCAAAGTTTCTTGGTAATCTAACGAAGCTTGGCTAAAGTCAATTTTGTAAGCATTTGTTGGAGAAAGTGAAAAAGAAATTTTGTCAACTTTTTCATTATTTGCAGTCATTTCCAAAGAAAAAGCAAATTCATCACTTGCCCAAAGTTTATCTAAAAAGCTTTTTAGCTCTGTTGGACTAGTAATTTGTTGATAATGCAAGTTTTCTATTACACTGCTATTATTGTCTACGGTTGAAAACAAGTTTTCAGGCTCTATAACAGCAAATTCCTGTGTTAAAGCTCTAAATTCTAACTCTGAAAAAATCTCAAAAGCTGCTTTGTTATTAGGCTCTAATCTACGTAATTTTGATAGGTCAAATTCTACTGGAACATTTGTATCAATAGTAACTAATTGCCGAGCAAGTTTAGCCTTGTCCGCTTGTGTAAGTAGAGCTTCCCTATAAGATTTACGTGAAACTTTTTCAGCATTAGCAATCAAATTATCTAAAGAGTCAAATTCTGCTAGTAGTCCGCTAGCCCCTTTTTCACCAATTCCAGGCACTCCAGGAACATTATCTGAGCTATCTCCAACTAAACTAAGGTAATCTATAACTTGATCAGGACGTACACCTAGCCATTTTTTTACACCTTCAGTATCGTTTAAAACATAGCTTCCCTTCTCTAACCTCATTATAGAAACATTTTCATTAACTAGCTGTCCCATGTCCTTATCACTAGTCAATATAACAACTTGCAGACCTGCGGCAGCCCCTTTTACCGCAAAAGTCCCAATAATATCATCAGCTTCATAACCAGGCTTTTTAATAGCAGGAATATTTAAGGCTTCGCAAACCTTTGCTACATACTCAATTTGTGGGGGCAAATCATCAGGAATTGCCGCTCTTTGAGCTTTATATTCAGGATAAAGTTGATGTCTAAAAGTAGGTTCTATGGTGTCCCAACAAACAGCCCAATAATCTGGCTTATCTTCCTTCATTAGCTTACGTAGAAGCATTGTAAAGCCAAACACGGCATTAGTAGGAAGTCCTTTGCTATTAGCAAGTTGGCGAATAGCAAAAAAAGACCGATAAAGATGCGCCATTCCATCAATTAAAAAGAGTTTTGGTTTGCTCATTAGTCCCCCTAAAAAATAAACCTTTAGACTCTAGCTATATTCCTTTTTCCATCAAGCTTTCTTAGAAATTGATTCCAAAACAATAAAGCGGTAGAAACAAATTATTTCTACCACTTTATTATATTAATGATAAGTTGGTTTAAAGGGTTTATCTAAAGGCTACCTTTGCATTAGCAGCATTGATCATTCCACCATTAAATAAAACGGTTAGTCTTCTTCCATCAGCAAGTCTAGTTTGAATAGCTTGGAGTTGGTCAGCAGAATTTACTTGGAAAGCTATTTTGCTGGCATCTGCTTTAATTCCAAGGGATTTTAAAAAATCATCAACTTGGTTGCCAAAAACTTGTTCAGGTTTAGCTTGAGCATCTGACACTGGTTTATTACGGTTGGCATCAAATTGACCTTTGGCTGCTGCTAGTCTAGCGGCTCCTGCTGCGTTTGCTTCGGCTGCTGGTGCTGGTGGTAGTTGAGGATTGTTTCCTACTGGCAACCGGTTTAGCTCATAGTTAGAAGTCCCAATGCTTAAAATTCTTAAACCTGTATTAACTTTTCCTTGTGGAGCAGCTTCATCATTCTTTAATGCTCGGTAAGCTTCAGCAACATTACCATAAAGTTCGCGTGGGTCTGGTGATGGTGCTTTTGGATCTGAAAGTGTATCATAAGCTTTACGTAAGCTGTTTAGAGCATCTTTTACTTCTCTACGTGTATCAGCCGACAAATTACGATCATCATTAGCAATATCGGTTAAGTTTTTAGCTAAATTGCCCACATTAGCTTGGAAGTTAGCGCGTGAAGTTAAGTCTTGAGCATAAATATTTTGTACAAATTTCTTTTGAGCATCAGTTAAGCTATTAGCTTCTTTGTAGAAAGAAAGAATTCCTCGTCCATCAAATACGGTTCTAGGTAAAGTTGCTGTGCTTGATGGAGGAAAACTTCCATTATTATTAAATAATGTTACTGATCCTCTATTACCATCAAAAGTAACTGTAGAATTAGCGGTTTGGCCTCCAGCAGTGCGGGTTGTTCTGGTAGAAGCACCATTAAAAGCATCTGCTGGTAAGTTTAAGTTGTTGCGCAATACATTATTTACTTGGTTGTCGTCGCCTTTAGCAGTTTTACTAGTAGCAATTTGTTGTTTTAAGGCTCTTATAGCATCAGCAGCATTTGGTGTTGCTGGGGCGGTTGGTGCAGTTGGCGCGGTTGGGGTTATTGGTGCAGGTTTTACATTAGTGTTATTTGTAGTGTTATTTGTTGCTGCTATACCAGAAAAAGCAACTTTTGCATTAGCAGCATTAATAATTCCACCAGCAAAAAGTGCTGTAAGTTGTCTTCCATCTGGTAAGCTAGCTTGGATAGCTTGAAGTTGGTCAGCAGAATTTACTTGGAAAGAAATTTTCTTAGGATCAACATTTCCTGCTCCAATAGATTTTAAGAAATCGTTGACTTGGTTGCCAAAAACTTGTTCAGGTTTAGCTTGAGCATCTGACAAAGGTTTATTACGATTTACATCAAACTGACCTTTAGCTGCTGCTAGTCTGGCTGCTCCTGCTGCATTTGCATCGGCTGTTGGGGCTGCTGGTAGTTGAGGGTTATTTCCTACTGGTAAGCGATTTAGTTCATAATTAGAAGCACCAATACTTAAAATATTAAGTCCATCATTAACTTTATCTTGTGAAGCAGCAGGGTCATTTTTTAACGCACGGTAAGCTTCAGCAACATTACGATAAAGTTCGCGGGGGTCTGGTGCTGCTGCATTTGGGTCTGAAAGTGTGTCATAAGCACTACGCAAACTGCTTAAAGCATCATTTACTTCTCGACGGGAAGTTTCAGAAAGCTTTCCAGGGTCATTAGAAATATCAGTAAGATTTTTAGCAAGGTTATTTACATTAGCTTGATAATTAGCTCTTGATGTTAAATCTTGTTTATAGATATTTTGTATAAATTGTTTTTGATCATTTGTTAAAGTGTTGGAATTTCTATAAAAAGAAAGTATTCCTTCTTTATCAAATACACTTCTAGGTAAAGTTGCAGTGCTAGATGGGGGAAAACTTCCATTGTTATCAAATAAAGTTACTGCGCCTTTTCCGTTTTCAAAAGCAACTCTTGAACTAGTGGTTTGTCCAGCAGCATTACGGGTTGTTGTTGTAGCACCATTAGCAACAGAATCATTAGAAAGGTTAAAATTCCTATTTAGTAAATTATTAACTTGATTATTGTTACCTCGTGTAATTTGGCTGCTGTTGATTTGTTGTTTTAAGGTGTTAGCAGGGTCGGTTATAGGAGTAGGAGTAGGTTTTGCACTTGTGCTAGTGTTATTGTTTTTTAACGCTCCTGTCCCTCTTTTCATAGGGGCGCAGCGTTGGTTGTAAACTTCTTCTGCTTGTTTTTGCTGTGCTTTAGCAACTGACAAAGGCTTTGTTCCATTAGCTTCTTCTTTTTGTACTTTTAAGCCAGCTAAAGAACCTTGTTTTTCTGCTGCTTTATTCTCAGTAGCATTATTGTTAGTATCAATTCTATTAATATTATTATTACTTATGTTATTGACTGCCATAACTTTTCTCCCTTAAAAGTTTTTAATTGAAAATTTTGATCTCAAGTTAAATAAATCTTTTGGCGATAAATAAAAAATTTTGGTGACTAAATTGATTAGAAATTTTAGTATTTCAATAAATTTGTTGTGCTTTTGTAAAATATATTCCTAAAAAACTTTTTTCTTCATAAAAATTTTTCCAGATTTAGCAAAAATTTTTTAGGATTTATCCAAAAATTACAGCTATTTACTTAATGTAAAAAAATTTTACACGCTAAAACTACTAAAATAGTTAAATCTTTCATAAAATATCGCAACATTTATTTAGAGCAAACTGATAACTGAATGAATATCCATTCATAATTTTTTTCTTAATATTTTAATATTTTAAGTTGGTGCTACCAATTAAATACTGGTAAAAGGAAAGGGAAGCTTAAATGTCGATAAGAAACGTACAAAATGATAGTGCTGCTCAAGTTAATGATTTAATGAAGCAATTAGACACTTTTCAAGGTAAAAGTGAACAAAAAAGTGTTAAATCTGATTCAAGTCCAATATTATCAATGCCAGATCCAGGCCAGGCACAACGTTTAGCCGGCCAATTTGCTCGTTCACGTGTTAGTTTAGGAAGTTCTATCCGTCAACAACAGCTAGCTGGACTCTTAAGCACTAGTGCTAAAAATTCTCCTGAAGCCCTTAATCGCTCAATAGCTCAAATTTCTAATGCTGCTAAACAAACTGATGGTATTCGACAAGCAAGAACAGAAAATTCTTTAGCGACTGCTCAACAAATAATCAATAACGGTACTCGTGAAGAACGTGACATGATTGGAAGACCTATTAATCAAACCAGTGATGCAGTTGCAAGCAACCCAACTTTAGACACATTAAATAAAATCTTAGACACTTTTACGCAAATTATTGATTTAATGAAATCAATGATTCAAGCCTTACGCCAAGGCCAACAATCTAGCGAACCATCCACACCAGCACCTACTCCACAACCTGATCAAGGACGTACAGAACCAACTCCTGTTCCTAGCCAACCAACCCCAACTACACCAACTCCTGCTCCAGGTGGCAATGCAAATAATGAAATTGCAACAGCCCGAGAAAGATTAACCCAAATAGGTTTTGCTGGTAGCACAATGCGTCAAATTACTGATAGTGCTGCTGTTAAAATGTCCAAGCTTAATGATAATCTATTAGGCGAACTTGCTAGAGGCGGTGCTGACAATGAACGTGCTTTTGCTCGTAAAATTGATGGATTACCACAAGATGCGCTTGATAAACTAGTTGGTCTTCCTGAAGCTGACCAAACACGTATTGCTAAACTTAGTAGTCAACAAATACTTACCGAATTAAGTAAAGCTACACCAGCACCAGTTCCTACACCTACACCTACTCCAACTCCAACTCCAACTCCAACCCCAGGAGCCGATATAGCAGCAGCCCGAGAAAGATTAACCCAAATAGGTTTTGCTGGTAGCACAATGCGCCAAATTACTGATAGCTCTGCTGTTAGAATGGCAGGACTTAATGATAATCTATTACGTGAACTTGCAGCAGGTAACGCTGACAATGAGCGTGCTTTTGCTCGTAAGATGGACGCTTTACCACAAGATACATTTGATAAATTAAAAGCCTTAGAACCAGGCGAACAAAGCAGAATTGCTAAATTAGCTGGCGATCAAATCATTGAAGAAATTAAGAAGAAAACCCCAGCACCAACTCCTACACCAACCCCCACTCCAACCCCTACACCAGGTGGTGATGTAGCAGCAGCCCGAGAAAGATTAACCCAAATAGGTTTTGCTGGTAGCACAATGCGCCAAATTACTGATAGTGCTGCTGTTAGAATGGCTAAACTTAATGATGGTTTATTAGGCGAACTTGCAGCAGGTAATGCTGATAATGAGCGTGCTTTTGCTCGCAAGATTGATGGCCTACCACAAGATGCTTTTGATAAGCTAGCTGGCCTTGGAGCAGCAGATCAAACCCGTATTGCTAAACTTAGCAGTCAACAAATACTTGAAGAACTTAAGAAAGCTAACGGGCCAACACCAACACCTACTCCAGTACCTACCCCAGGCCCAACACCTACTCCAACACCTACTCCGGGTAAAGCAGCAGCTTTTTCCAATGCAGTTGATGTAATACTTGGTCGTAAGCCAGCAACCGAAGCAGAAAAATCTGCTGCCACAGAAGTATTAAAACAAGAATTTGTCACCAAAGAACTAAACAATACTCGTAGCCGTCGTACTGATCCAACATTACTTAATGATAAGTTCCCTAAAGATAAAGAGCTTGTTGTAGGTGCTAATGGTGATAAGAAAGTATTTTGGAATGCTTATGATAACCTACACTTCTTAGCACGTCACACATCAGAGCATTTTGACACTGCTGATATTAAAGCTAAGAACGGATTCTGGCCTGCTGGAACAAGTATTCAAGATATAAATAGATACCTTGAAACAATTGCTACAACTTATGGTAAACAAATAGAGCTACCTAGAGCAGGATCTACAGGCCCAGGATTTAAGTACTTTGAATTTGAATTGCCAGAAAACAAAGATATTAGAGTTTCTGTTGGAATTCAAAGCGATGGTCGTATTACTAGCTTCTTTGCTTTATCTGGCCCTGGTGTAACTAACTTCTCTGATAGTGAAGCCAGAAAACTCTTAGGTGCTATTGGTAAAGCTTAAAACAAGCGAAAGATGTTCTAAAATCTGACAAGATCTAGCAGGTGTGCGAGTGTTTAACTTGCACACCTGTTTTTGCTTGTTTAATATTTATTAGCAACAAATTTATTTCGAGATAATTTTTTATGCTCAAACTTATTTTAAGCACATTTCTAGCACTTAACTTAGTTTTATTTGATAGTTGTGAAACAGCTAACAATAAGGAAAACAAAGAAAACAAAGAAAACAAAAAGGCTGTTGAAACTACTAAAACCTCTAAAACTGACAAATCAAGTGAAACTTCTGAGCAAGCTACAAAAACAACTAAAACCCCTACAAATCAAGCAACAAACACTTATAATGCAATAGAAATAGTTTTAGGGCGCAAATCTGCTAGTAGCCAAGAACAGGCCGAAGCACTAAAACTAGTTAAATCTACTTTATCAAGTAAAGAATTAAAAAATAATAGGAATAAGCGTAATGATCCTAACTTATTAAAGGATCGTTATCCTAAAACTACTGAATTATCTGTTGGTAATCCAAAACAAGATGTTTTTTGGACAGCTTATGACCGTTCTCATTTTGCGGCTCGTCATTTAATGGATTATTTTGATAGCACAGATATAAAAGGGAAAAATAGCTGGTGGCCCTCAGGAACAACAATTGAAGAATTATATAGCTATTTACAAAAAGCTATAGAAAACAATAAACAAAGTATTTATTTGCCTAACCCAGCCAAAACAGGCTCAGACTTTAAATTTTTTGACTTTAACTTACAACTACCTGATAAAAGCAATATCCGTGTTTCAGTAGGTTTAACTAGTGAAGGACGTGTAACTAGTTTCTTTCCTAAAACAGGAAAAAACATTATTACTTTATCAGAAATAGACGTAAAAAACTTACTTACTGCGATAGGAAAACGATGATGTATAAATCCGTGTTTTTTTCTTTATTACTATTATCTTTACTTAGTATAGGTTGTAATAATTCAAATAACCCTCAACCTACAAATAGTCCTCAACCTAATACTACTTCTAGCCCTCAACCTAATGCTACTTCTAGTCCTGAAGCTAATTCTACAAATGAACCTACTCCACAACCTTCTACAACACCAGATCTTTCAAAATCAGATCTTACTTCTAAATTACCTCCTCAACTAGCAGGAAAACTTACTCCAGAGCAGTTAAAGCAAATCGAAGAATATAAGAAAAACCCTCAAGCATATATAAACAATAGGACTGCTCCTGTAAATTTTGCTAGACAAGCTAAAGCAATCAATGACCGATTACGTTTATTTGGAGAAGAATTAAAAACTTCTCATAGTCCAGAACAGCAAAAAGCTTTAATGGAAAATGTGCGCCAAACAATAAAACCTTCTTACGATTTAATGTCTAACTTAAATAGTCAAACACCTTTACCTAAGCCTGAGCTAGCAAAAGCAATGCTAAATGCTTGTTCTAAACTTGACAAAGCCTTAGCAACTGGTGATCCTAAAACTTTACAACCTGTTTTAGAAGAATTTAACTCAGCGTATAACTCTTTAAAAGATGAATTTCTACGCTAAGTATTTTATTGATATTGTAATAGCTTAGGTAATATTATAATGTAGCTTAAGCTATTACAAACAGTTCTAAATTAATATTGTCAAAGAAGTTTTATCCGTTATACAAAAGAGATATCTTAGCTGTACCATTGTTAAACTTATGTTAAAATAGGCAACTTAAAAAGCAGATTAAGCAGGCACAATTTATAAGCTTACTAATATTTTACACTTGTGGAGGCAGACGGATGAAGGAGTGTGCCTATTGTAATAGTTGTTTTGAAGATGATGTAAAAACTTGTCCTAAAGATAACCAACCCTTAATAGATTCGTTTGCTGGTAGTCGTGTACTCGACACTAAGTATTTATTAGAAACCTGCATTGGTCGTGGAGGTATGGGAGCAGTTTACCGAGCTAAACATGTCCATCTTAACCGCCCTTTTGCTATTAAAACTGTTTTGCCAGAATTTGCTAGCCGTGATCCTCAAGCTAAAGAGCGTTTTCTTCAAGAAGCCCAAGCCGCTGCTGCAATTCAACATCCTAGTGTAGTGGCAATTACAGATTTTGGAGTAACATCAGATAAACTATTTTACTACGTAATGGAATATATTGAAGGCAAAAGCCTAAGTGAAGAATTACGTAAACATGGTGCAATGTCTCCAGAAAGAACCTATAAAATTTTTAAGCAAGTCTTAGCTGGTGTTGGGGCTGCTCATCGTTTACATATGGTTCATAGAGATCTAAAACCTTCTAATATAATGCTAACTACAATTTCTAACCCTCAAGATGATTTTAAGGTACTTATCCCACTTAATGATGAGCCTGAAGACAGCAAAGCTATGGATAATGAGCTAGCTAAAGTAGTAGATTTTGGATTAGCACGCTTTATTAATAGTGCTGTTGGTCGAGGCGCAGATTTACAAGAAGGAGGTTTAGTAGGTTCTCCTCTCTATATGTCGCCAGAACAATGTGAAGAAGCCAGTAGTGTTGATGAACGTTCTGATATATATAGCTTAGGTGTAATTCTTTATCATATGTTAACAGGAGAGGTTCCATTTAAGGGAAGTTCTTTAACTGCGATACTAAGCGCACATTTATTAAAAGAACCTCCTCCACTACGAAGCATCAAAGGAGAAATTCCAGAAAAAATTAGAGAAAGTAGTCTTAAAAACGCTAGCGAAAAACCAAATTTACGATATCAAAGTATTTCTGAATTTGCTGAAGATTTTGAATCAGCAATGAGTGTTTATTTAACTCCTGAAGCACAAAAACTTAATGTTATTATGCAGACTATCCCACCTGCTTGTGAGGTTTATATTGATGATGAATATCGTGGACGTACAGGCCCGGAAGGAAAATTAGTAATCAAAGGTCTAACGGCTGGAACCCACCAAGCTAGAGTTATCTTAAAAGGTTATTTAGAATGGTCACAATCCTTTAGTGCTGCTTCTGGAGATTTTAACTTAAAAGCAACATTACAAAGAAAAGAAGATGTAGAATTAGCAAAAGCTAAACCTTCTACAAAACCCATTGCTAAAAAACCCATTGGATCAGCATCTACAAGTGAAGTGGCTGATAGTGTTTACTATCGTTCTATTCCTAACCAACCAGCAGAATTATCTTACTTAAATGCCTTTCTAGCTGTTTTAGCTACTTTAGCTACTTTAGGAATGGTTAATATTTTTGAACATATTGATCCTTTATCTGCAAGTATCAGCCAAAGGATATCTATACCTATTGAACCTTTAATGAGTTCTATGGTAATTCTTACAGTAATTGTTTTTAATATTTCTGTGCTTATTCCAGATACACTCCCATCATATCGTAATAGTATTCCTTTAGGTAGGATGTTTAACTTTGCTAGTTTACTATTAGTAGTAATCATAATTTTCCCTCTTTTAGTAGGAATAATATTTAAGTTTAGTGGGGATACAAACTTAGCCCCTCCTATAGCCTGGTTTGGAATGCGTGCGTTGATTATTGTGTGTTGCTTGTTACTACAACAACGTGTTAAATCTAAAGGTAAAGTAGGATTTTTAATCTAATTTTTACTAATTAAGTTTTCTTTGTTCTTTGTTCTTTGCTGTAATCGCTAAATATCAAAAGTTAGTAGGTTTTCTAGGGAGGAAAAATTAGTGTCAGCCGAACCAAGCTTATCTATTGAGCGAACATTACAGCTTTATGAGCGCAAACTACAAATGTATGCAGCACGAGAGCGAATACTAGAAAGAATTAACCCAGAAATTAATAAAGCTATTGACTTAGATAAATTTCTACAAGCTACGGTAACTGAATTAGGTAAAATGATGGGAGTAGACCGTTGTGATATAATGGTCTTACGTAAAGATGCAGAATTAAAAATTGGTCATGAATATCGTGCTGACAATTCTGTTGCTTCTTCTTTAGGCTTAAGCTTACCTGTAGATTTCCAGAGTTTAAGCCGTTCTATTAAATTAACAGCACCTATTGCAATCAATGATACACAAAACTCTAATAATTTTCTTTTCCGCCAAATAACAGAAAAAGTGCAAACTCGTTCACTCTTAGTAGTCCCAATCAGTTTAGCTAGTGAACCTTTAGGCTTTCTAGGCTTTCACCAATGTCAATTTGTCCGTAGTTGGGTAAAAGATGAAATAGAATTTGTGGAATCCATTGCAAGATTAATTGCTGTAGGCTATCAATACACTCGTATTTATCAAGAAAAAGAAAAAGAAGCTGAAATTAATAAAGTTTTACTAGAAATTGCTAATGATATAAATGTACAACGAGATCTATCTACAATAACAGCACATACAGTAAAAAGATCTTTATCGCTTCTTAAAGCAGATTTTGGTTGTTTAGGTTTGCTAGATTCCGCTAAACAAATCTATTTTGATGCAGTTAGCCCTGCAACAGCAGATCGAGTAACTTCATTTTTTAGTAAAAGCCTTATTCCTTTACCACTAAATGACTACCCTTTACTAAAACGTTCTTTTGCAGATAAGCGAACTTTAGTAATACAAGATACAGACACAACAGAAATTTCTAAATTTTACTTACAAAAACTTTTTATAGGCCAAGCAGCTTTAATAGTTCCTCTTTTAATTAATGAGCGAGTTTTAGGAATTTTAGCTCTGATTTGGTCAGAAGCTAGCCGAGCATTTACAGATTTTGAAGTAAAGCTAGCTGAAGGTATTGCTAGCCAAATTGCTATTGCTATGGAACGAGAGCAATTATCAACAGAAGTTTTACAACTAAGACGAGAGTTAAAAGGCCAACAAGCTAATAAAATGCTGATAGGTTCAAGCGAAAAAATTCGCCAAATCATTACTATGGCACTAGATGTAGCTGAAACTAACAGCACTGTACTTTTAGAAGGCGAAACCGGAACAGGAAAAGAAGTATTAGCTACTTTAATTCAACAAAATTCTTCTCGTCGTGAAGGGCCTTTTGTAAAAGTAAATTGTGGAGCAATTGCAGAAAGTTTGATGGAATCAGAACTTTTTGGACATGAAAAAGGTGCTTTTACAGATGCTCGTAATCGTCGTATTGGACTTTTTGAAGAAGCAAACTTTGGTACTTTATTTTTAGATGAAGTAGGTGAACTTAGTCCAGCAGCACAAGTAAAACTTCTAAGAGTATTAGAAGACAGCACTTTTACTCGTGTAGGAGCAAATGAAACAATTAAAGTAGATGTTAGGATTATTGCAGCAACTAATGTTGATCTAAAAGAAGCTATTGAACGAGGGCGTTTTCGTGCAGATCTTTACTATCGTCTTAATGTTTATCCAATCCGTTTACCAGCCTTAAGAGATAGAAAAGAAGATATTCCACTCCTAGCAATGCACTTTTTAGAGTTACATAGCAAAAATACGGGTAAACCTTTTTCTGGAATTTCAGATGATGCACTACAACTCTTAAAAGCTTATGACTGGCCAGGTAATGTGCGAGAGTTAGATAAAGTAATTCAACGTGCAGCAATTTCAGCTAAAAGCCGCGTTTTAACAGTAACAGACTTTCTTTCTATAGAAGCATTTCAATCATTAGTAACAGAAAAGTCAACCGAAAAACTAAAATTAGAAATTGAATTAGGAACGCCTATAGAAATAGTAGAACGTCGTTTGATTGAGCAAACCCTAGCCTACACGCAAGGCGATAAATCTCGTGCAGCTAATATGTTAGGCATTGGAAGAAAAACTCTTTACCGTAAGCTAGAAGAATATCAAAAAGAAAAATAACCTACCCCATTTAGTCTAGTTCTACACCAATTGGTGTAAAAATTTCTCTTGCAACTTCTTTTCTTAGTCAAGAATCTCTACTAACAAAATTTTTAAGAGAGTTAATTGTTTTATTAACTCTTTTAATGGCACTAATTTTAAATTATTTAATTAAAACCAAATAATTCTTCTTTTGGCATAGCAATTGTTGGCTAGCTTTCGGCTAACCTATGACTTTTTAGTAATACTTAGGAGTGTTACATGAAAACTTGTCCTGTTTGTAACCGTAATTATTCTGATCATATGAAATATTGTTCTCGTGATGGAACCACACTACAAACGGGCATTTTATTAACTGTTTGCCCAGAATGTGGAATAAATTATCCTAATAAAACTACTTGTCCTATTCATAATTTAGAGTTAGTAACCTACAGCCAAAAAGCTAATCCAACAGCTAATTTTTGTAATTTATGTAATCAATTCTATCCTTTAGCTACTCAAAATTGTCCTTTACATGGTGTTGAACTACAAGTTAAAACCCTTAATAACAAAGGTGGATTTGAATCATCTATTGATGTGTCACCTGTTGTAGCTAATATTTTAGAAGAAATCACTAGTTCAAAACTAAATGAGTCAGAAAACCCTGGGGCAAATAGTTTTGTAACAGAAAAAACTGTTGTTACTTCAAATTTAGAAAACACCCCTCCATCAGCTAGTATTGAAACTAAAAATTTAACGGCTCCGGCAGTATTGCCTTTTGATACTCTAGGTAAATATGCTGTAAGTCATTTTTCTTCTTCAGCAGATCGTAAACTATTTGTAGCCTTAGCCTTAATAGTGCTTTTATCTATAGCAGGGTTTGCTGCTTATAGCCTTCCTTATGCTTTAGAATGGGCAAAAGTATCTGCTGATACAGAAGAAACTTCTACTATTACAGAAAACAAACCTGTTAATAATACGGTGGAAGAAATAAATAAAACTATAGAACCTTTAGCAAGCCCAACAGAGCCAACAAATAATAGCCAAGTTATTCCAGATTTAACAAATCCTGTAAATTCAACAACTTCAAAAGATAAAACTACTAATGTTACTCCTAAAAAGATAGATGTTAGTAATAAATCTTTATCATCTGAGCCTAATAAAAAGCCTACAACTACCATAACTGCTAAATCAAAAACTACAATCAACCCATCTAAAACTAGTTATCCTAATAAAACTACTAAAGTTGAGGCTGTAAATTCTGGTGCAAAACAACCAGTTGTTGCTAAAAACCAAAAATCAACTAATGAAAAATCAACTGTTGTTGAAAAAAGCAAATCATCATCTTTGCCTAGCAAAGAAGCTTCAGCAAATTCTTCCACTAATAAACCAAAAGTGGCGGATCAAAATACAGCAAAAAGTCCTGCAAAATCACCAATTAGAACTTGGGAACCTTCTGTAACAACAGCAGAGATTAAATACCCAAGCCGACAAAAAGCAAAAGTAGTACTTAGTATTGCTAATAAATCCCGTTTACAAACTAGTAATGGTTATATTTATCAATTTGACCTTGTTGTCAGAGAATTAAATGGCGTTGGAATAAATTGGAACTCTACATCAGCTTATAAAAGCAGTTACTCAGGAAATAGTGATGCAGTTTCTAATTTTTTAGATAGAAGACTAGCACCTAACGCGACAGAACGTTATCGTATGTCCATAAGAATGACAGGACATTCTATTGAAGATTGGTTTGGAGAAATAATTTATAAAGGCTTTGGAATTGACGAAAATGGAAATTCTGTAGAATTACGAGGCTCTTTAGCTTTAGATAATTCATTCTAAAGATTAATAATTTTCCTTAGTAGATTTTTGGGGCCACTTTACCAGTGGCCTTTTAGTTTTTAAAATTTAATTCTTTCTTGCCTCAAAAATTAAACACCCATATACTAAGAAATACTTCAATTAATCTTAATAAACACAATTATTAAATATCAGAAATAGAAAGGTGTATAAATATGGCTTCATTTGTAGAAGAATATAAAGCAAAACATCAACACCCAATTAATAAACTTACTCATACTATTGGTATCCCAATGATAGTTATTTCACTAGTAGTAGTTTTTTTTAATTGGAAATTAGGGCTTACTTTATTTATAGTTGGTTGGATTTTGCAATTTATTGGTCATAGCTTTGAAGGTAATATGCCTGCATTTTTCTCAAACCCTATTTATCTATTGATCGGCCCTCTTTGGTTTTTGAAAAAAGTTTTTGGCAGTGGTATTGAAGCTAAACCGCAAACACAGCAAAATAAATAACTTATAAAACAGCTATCCTATAAGTCGTTATTTTGCTAGATTAATTTTCTACAAAACTACCTGTGTGTGTTTTTACGTTAACAACAATTTTTCCTAAATTAGTTTTGCGTAAAAATTTAGCTTTTTTACTAACTACATCTGAAGTAAAACTGCTGCCTAAACCTTTTTGGGGAAGTTTAGGAAGTTCTCTTAAAGGCAACATATTATCTGAACTAGAATAATTAGGCTCACCCCAGCCAAATCCATCTATTTGCCAAAGTGCTGCACTCCACCAAGCATAATCATGTTTAGCTTGGTCAAAAGCTTGATTTGGTAATACAGTTGTTACACCTAAGATTTTTGTCCCAAAGATTTCTCGATATTTTATAGATTCTGCAATTTTTGATGGGTAAGTATCATCAAATTCCCCATTGCGAATTTGAAAAGACTCAAGTAAAACTAGGTCATTACTACCTAAAATACAGGCTTCTCCAGCAGGATTTCCTCCACCTAATTTATTAAGCGGAACCCTTTTAGCCTCAAATAAATCTTGCAGGTTAAAAGCATTTAGAAAAGCACTTAAACCAAATTTACGAATCACTTTTATAGCAGCATTTTGATGGCTACGATTAACGCCATAATCATAACCTGCTTCATCTAGAAAAATTCCCACTACTCCCATATCAGCCCAAAGACGCACCCGGTTTTCTATTTCTGCTAAAGATAAATTTTGGGAATTACCTAAATCTACATAGCCATAAACACGAGTTTGTTTTTCTGACTGGCTGAGTCGGCTAATTATCTGACGTGTATTTTCATGCTCTACCGGCCCTGCTCCTTGAGGTTTACGACCTAAAACAATGTCTTTAAATTCTAGTCCATCTCCAAAAACTACTATGTCATAGCTAGAGAAAATACTTGTAGCCGTTGCTAAATCCCCTTTTGCTCCATTAACTAAACTTGGAAAACCATAATAAATAGCAAGTTTAGGTGGCAAAGGAATTTGTTTATTGTCTGTTTCAACTATAGATTTAGTTGTAGATTTAGTTTCCTGTACACAAGCTATTAATAAACTTAGACTTAGCAGCCAAGTAATCAATATCCATCTTTTAGTAGCAAACATTTTTACTTTATTAAACATAGCAAGTTACAATCTAAAAATTAAATTTTGGTTGATTAACTTATTAGAAAAATGCAATTTATTAGTTTTTTCCAAGCTTTTTGGGTTCTATTTGTTTTCTACTTACTTTTTTTTTGGCTACCCAAAAAACTATTATCTAAAAAAGAAAATTTTCTTACACAATTAATTAGTGGTTATCTTTATACTACACTAGTAATCTTTTTAGGTGTTCACCTCTTAATCTATCTTAATATATTAAACTGGTTAACTTTGCTTTTGTGTTATTTATTTTGGCCTTTTGTAATTTGGTTTAGAAATACTTTTTGGCAAACACAAACTTCTATTAGTTCTTATTTAGCAAGCAAATTTCTGCAATTACTTGATTTAGTTGAATTTAGTAGCTTTACAAAAACTTTTCCAGAATACTTAAAAACTAAATCAAAAGAAACTTACTTAAAATTATTTACGAATCTAGGAAAATTTAATTTTTCTAACCCTAACACTACCTTAGCAGTTTTAGCAATAGCTACTCTGCTTGGATTTATCTTGATTTTTCGGTTTTCTCAGCCATTGCAGGAATTAAGATTTGCTAGATCAGATAGTTATCAAACTTTACTAGAATCTTGGCAAATAATTTTAGGTCAACCTTCAAAAATAACTTTTTATTCTAGTATAGTTGCTAGTCTTTCAAGTCTAACTGCAATTAATCCATTACAAACTATAAGATTCTTTTCTCCAATATTAGGTATTTTTCTAGTTTTTATGCTTGCTTTAACTATTTGGCAATTAACTAATCAAAAAAATATTGGGTTAATTGTTAGCTATATTTTAGGTGCTTATACTTTTTCTTTTCCTATTGATAAAAAAATTACTAATTCACCATCTTGTTTATCAATAATAAATAATTATTTAGAAAAAAGTATGACTCAACAAATGTTTGCTGAAGAAACGACTTTAGCAACAATTTTTTCACTTTTAGCAATTATTTCTTGGTGTCAAGCCATAGAAGGAAGACAGAAGTTAACCTTTAAGCAAAACTTATTTAATAGCATTGTTTGCCTACTTTTGTTAACTTTAACTTTTCCATTGTTGCTAATTCCTACTTTTTTAACTATGGCTATTTTGTTGGTTTATCGCCCTTTAGCACTACTTATATTTAGCTTTTCATTAGCAAGCCTTGTTATTTTACCAATAGTTAAAGAACCTACTCAAATTTTACCTAAAGAACTTATCTTTATTTTGCCAATTGCTTTAATTTTATTTGTTAGCATTTTCTGTCAATTAATTAATTATTTTATAAAAATATTTACTAATAAATATAATGAAATTATTTTAGTTTTATTTTTTATTATTTTAGCAAGTTTATTTTTACCTTCTGTACCTAAGTTTCAATATTTAGAGTATGATATTACAGCAAGAAAAACCTTAGAAATTTCTGAACAATATCCTAAAAAACAATGGCTAATTGTTGCACCCGTTGAACAACTAGCTAGCAGTTATGGTAAGGGTTGGTATCAAGACTTAGCCGAGTTTGTAGAAAAAAATCAGGAAAAAGCAGCAAACCCTGACTTTTACCTATCTAGCACATTAGAAACTTTTATTTTTGTAGAAAAAAAACCTTTTATGGTTTTTGATAGTGAGCCTCTTTTAGTTCCCTTTGCAACATTAACTGACCCAACTTATCGTTATTATCGCTCTTTAGCAGGTCGTGCTAGCCTTGAGCAGCAAGCTTTAATCTTGTGTGAAACCTACCGTAAACTTCATCCAGAAACTAAAATTTATTACGAGGATGAAGTATTAAGAATTTATTATCTACCTAAAATTATAAATTAAAAGGAGTCTTAACTTATATGCCTAAAATCTTAGTTACTAAGCAAAATCACATTACTACTATTACTATTAATCGCCCAGAACAAAAAAATGCTATTGATCAAGAGGCAGCAGAATTACTAATGCAAGCTTGGTTAGATTTTCGAGATGATGATAATCAATATGTAGCAATACTTACTGGAGTAGGAGACACATTTTGTGCTGGTGCAGACTTAAAAAGTTATGTTACTCAAGCAAAAAGTTTTCCTTGGTCAAAAAATAAGCTACGTCGATTTATTTATAATGGCCCTGGCTATATGGGCTACACTCGTCAAACAGATATTTTTAAGCCTATAATTGGTGCAATCAATGGTGGGGCATTTGCTGGCGGCTTAGAGCTAGCCTGTTTAACAGATTTTCGTATTGCTTCAGAAACAGCTGAATTTGGCGTATTATGTCGGCGTTGGGGTGTTCCTTTAGTAGATGGTGGAACTCAACGATTGCCACATATTGTAGGCTTAGGCCATGCAATGGAGTTAATCATCACCGGCAAACGTATAGATGTTCATCATGCTTACCGTATTGGCCTAGTTAATGAAATAACTCCAGCTAATGAGCTTATGAACCGTGTTTATAAAATGGCTGAAGAAATTTGTTCTTTTCCACAAACAGCTATCCGCACTGATAAACAAGCTCTGTTAAATGGCCTTGGTACAACACTAGACGAAGGATTACGTATAGAAGCCCAGCTAGGACAATATGCTTTAGCAAGTGAAGATATGGAAGAAGGATTAAAAGCCTTTCAAGAAAGGCGAAAACCAAATTTCTCTCAAACTGACTAACTTTATCTATTTCTTGCAGCTAGTTTTAAACTATTCATTGACAAAACGCTAAAATATCAATATATACTTACAGGATTTTCAGCAATTTAATTTATTAGTTTAACCAAGGAGGATAACTACTATGGCGGCTCCAAAAGGTGGCGCAGGAACAAACAGACCAGCAGAAAGTGTATCAGATGAAGTAAAAGATCTAGCAGCAAACGTTACAGATCAAACAGAAACTCAACAAGCAGATTCATCTGAAGAGAAAAAAGATGAAGCCTCAGAATAATTAATAATACTTAAGCTATATAATTTATTAGTTTTTGGCTTTGTATCTGAGTTTTAACTTAAATTGAGGCAGAAAATATAAAGTATTAGTTTTCTGTCTCAACAATTAAATACTTAAAATTACTTAAGACTTCTTCATGGACAACGCAAATAGCCCAATTTCTGAAAAATATAAAAACCTTGATTTACTGATAAACTCAGAGCTTTTAACCATAAAAAAAGACTTTCCTTGGACACATTTTATTTTAGATAATTTTATTGAAACAACTTCTTTTAAGCAGTTTCAAAAAGCTATTTTTTCTAAACAACATACTTTTTCAATTCAAGAAAATGACCCTCACCAAATACAATTTGCAGTATTAGAATACATACCTTTAGCTAAAATTTTTTACTCAGTAGAGTTTAAGTCTATTTTAGAAACCCTTTCAAATACAAAATTAACTATTAATACTAAAAATTATGTTCAATTAAGACATATGGATCCAGATTCTCCAGAATTTCCACCACACATTGATGATATGGGGTTTAGATCAGTAGTAACAATTTACTATTTATCTCCTGATTGGAAAGAAGATTTTGGAGGACAACTTTGTCTTCATAAAAACAAGATTGGGGATGAAGACCAAACAGTTTTTATTAACCCAATTGAAAATAGGTTAGTAATATTTTTTTCTGATGATACCAATTGGCACAGCATTAAAAAAGTCTATGACTGGGAAAGATATACAATTTTAAGTGAGTGGCTTGTTAAGGAAAAAAAATAAAAATGCTAGGTGCGCGGGCAAAATGCCCGCGTCCTTAGGTTAAATAGCTATAGCTGTAAGACTTATTTCTATTGGGTCTGTGTTAGCTTGATTTGCTAGTAAAACTACTATAATTGATGAACCTTGATAAACTCTTTCAAAACCTTCTTCAGATTGTGAAACAGAAAAAACCGGGTAAATCCACCAATCAACAGCTTTGTTTGAATTTAGTTTAACTGCTAGCCTAAAATATTCATCTGTTAAGCTTAATTGGTCTTGTTTTTTAACAACACCTTGCCAGTTAAGGCGATGTTGTTCATCTCCAAAGCGAAAATAACGGTCATGTGCATCTCCAGCTAACAAATTAATATTAAATTCAACAGCTAGACGACCTGCAAAATTATCCTTTAGAAACAATTTACTTGTTATTGTGTCGCTATTTCCTTGAAAAATAAATGTTTGTTCCAATTCAATAGTTTCTGCCAAATTAATTTTTGCTAGATTTAATGTGTGTTTAACTGTAAATTCACATGCTTTTTCAAGCTCAGTTAAAGTTAAATGCCCTGATTGAGCCAGTAAAACTTTTCCATCTAATTGCTGAGTAGCAAAATCAGATAAACTTGTTTCTGTAGCTAAAGCATAGACACTAAAGCTATTACGAGGATATTTATCATAAACTAAAAATTTATCTAACCCTTTTTCTTTTACTTTAGCTATTCCATGAATTGTTTCTACATCATCTTCTTCATTATCATTATTTGCTAACTGTGTTGCTTCTTTAGTTTTTTCTACTAGATTTTCTATTTTTTTATTATTTAACTCACTGTTTGCTTCTAACTCTTCGGCAGCCTCCTCCAAACCTATTTCTTTAACACGCTGATGATAAGCTTCTTCTTTTCGCTGCAAAGAGTTAATTAAGCTAAAATTCCTAGTCTTAAAGTCAAGAACTGATAAACCACCTTCTTTATTATCATAAACAGCAGCAAAGCCTGAGTTATGAATTTCTACTTCATTAATTCCATCTCCATCAAAATCAAACTCACGCGATGTAATCCAGTTGGTTTGCTCTGCAAACTCTACTTTATCTAGTAAATGCTCTGCTTTAATTAATGCCATCAGCGAAGTGCTACGAAGATGTGGAGCATAAAGCCCACCAAATACCCCATGCCAAAAAGCATCATTACACTCGCCTTGCAATAAATAATCATAGGCTTCTTTTAAGCAACTTATTTTAGGGTTATCAGACTGAGTTAAGCAAATTGGCTCATTATATCGATGATAATATTGATAAAGTCTATGGAGGCGTTGACTTACTTGGAGCATTTTTTTATGGATTAGGTTACTTTCTCGATATTTTACAAGGAAGTTTCGCCAATAACCGCCTTGTAAATATTGGGCTAATTTTTTTTCTGGTTCGCTATCACCTAACATATGTTTTAGATCTACAAATTCTTGAGAAACCTTTGCAGGAAGAGACCATTCCATCATTTCTGCATAACTAGCAGTAGGTAGATATATTTGTCCATTAGGTTCACTTTGTTCTAAGTAATCACCTAGTTTAACAGTTTCTAGCCAGTCACTTTCTTTAGCAATAGCTTGATAAAACCTATCTAGCCATTGTTTTTTGTAGCAAAGTTGGTAAGTTTTGGGCCAAACACCAAATTTTTCTGTATCATCGCCCATTGCTACTAGCAAGTCATGCTCAGCTGTTTCCCAAAGCCCACGTAAATAAGCGATTGTTTCTTGTGGATCTGCAAATGGGATTAAATAGCGTACTCTCATACTAGAAGGAACAAGCTTAAGAGTTTGTCCTTGTTCTTCTGTAATATAGTAGCCAAATAGTTGGTTATCGCGTAGTCCTGCCATAGCAAAATGAGTATCATCTAAGATAGTATACTTAATGCCTGTTTCACTAATAGCGGACACTAAATTACTTTCCCATACCCTTTCAGCCGTCCACATCCCTTTAGCCTCATAACCAAGTTCTGTTTTTAGAAAGTGATTAAGCTTATAGATTTGTTCACAGCGATCTTTATAAGGTAAGATAGCTAGAATTGGTTCATAAAAGCCCCCTGAAATTAGCTCTATTTGGCCTTAGCAACTAGTTCAGCAAGTAGCTGTAAGTAATCTGGATGATGTAGTTTAAACCAAGCAAATAAAGAGCCTGTAAAATGTAATGCTAATTTGATCTTAGAATGGTTAGCTAGAGTTTTAACAAAAGGCAAATAAGATTTTTGATAAGCATCTTCTATTACATGATCAAAATTTCCTACAGGCTGATGAGCATGAATTACTAATGCTAGATGAACTTTTGGCATAAAATTTTTCCTCGTTTTAAGCATTTGCAATGGATAATTTGCTGTCGAGTAGACATAGATAAGATAGTTAGGCTACAATGACTTGGCAAGTTTATCACCTCTAGCATCTCTTACCAACGGTTCTAGCCGTTGGCATTGTTAAGTAGTGATTTTCTAAACTTTTTAATCGAGGCATAAATTGTATGTACCCGTTCCAGAACATTCTCTTCTCTACGGATTTTTCTAATAATTCTAAAAGCGCGTTAAAATATGCGGCAGCTTTTGCACGTCAACACAATGCAACATTGTTTATACATAATTCTCAGGAAGCAAGTCTTCCTCCTAATGCGTTAAAACTGTCTGAACGAGCATTATCAGACGGCAACCATCAATGGTTAATAACTATTAAAAAAGAATTAGAAAACTTAGCGCATTCCCACTTGTTAACAGGGTTAAAAGTAGAATTAATACTTACAGAAGGAAATCCCAAAGAAGAGATCCCCCGCGTTATTCGCGATCATGGTATTGATTTAGCAGCTATTGGCACAACAGCACGACCTGGGCTAGGTGGTGCATTAGGTTCAACAGCCCTTAGTGTTATGGGCCAAGCAAGTTGCCCACTATTGTTTACTCGTCAACCTCTACATGATTTTGTTTATTATAAAAAATCCGAAACCAATATTGCATTAAACCGCATCTTATTTGCTACTAGCTTATCAGACACTGATGATAGTGCTAAACGTTTGGCTTTTGCTTTAGCACATGCACATCAAGCAGAATTGACTATATTGCACTCAATAGGTTCATTCTTAGGCTATATTCAGGCAGTCTCATTAACTAAGATTATTGATGTGGAAGATCGTGTACGTTCAGATGCTAGCGAAAGATTATCACAGTTAGCAAAAGAAGCAGGTGATGTTGTAGCAGAGACTTTACTTACAGAAGGAAGTTGTGCTGATGAAGTTTTACGTGTAGCAACAGAAAAAGATGTTGATTTAATTGTTATTGGCACAGGTAAACCTAATGGTACTAACACTTTACCAGGGCGAGAAGCAGAACGAATTGTTCGACATGCATGTTGTCCTGTTTTAACTATTCGTCATGGTACAATTGCTTAAAGCATTTGTTTAGGATTAAAAATAAAATATAGACGGGGTTAGTCTAATGAAATACCAACTCTTTCAGTCGATTTTATTAAAGTTAAGATCGCGTTTAATAGGCGCGATCTTTTTCTTTCTTGCCTTACTTATAATTGTTCCTATCTTAGAAGCAGAAAGCTATGAGATTTTTGACCAAAGCTTTGAGTTTAAGACAGGTGGAACAGTCAAAATTGATAATCTAAGTGGAGAAGTCAAAATAGAAGTTTGGGCAGAAGAACTAGTTCATGTTGTAGCAAAAAAAGTAGAGCCTGCTGGTCATCCTGTTGCACTTTCTGATATAGCTTTTTTTAATACCAGAAACCAAATTCAGATAAAGACCCAACCAGCCGAAAAAACTACTCGTATTGACTTAACTGTCTATATTCCTAGAAATACTAGCCTAAGAATTATAACTAGTAGCGGAGCAGTACAAATTAAGGGAGCTATTGCAAGTGCATTGGTTGAAACCTCTGCTGGTAATATTAAGCTTGAATCCCCTGCATCACAAGATGCTGATTTAGTAGCAACTACAACTAATGGAACTATTAAAGCTGAAATACCAATAGAAACCTATGGAACGCCCTCTAGCAAGGCTGTTCAAGGCAAGTTAAATTCTGGTGGAAACCCTGTAATTTTACGTAGCAATGCTGGAAATATTCAATTGTCGCCTCTTCAATATGAATTAGATAAGGATGTTGCAACAATTCCTGCTGTTTCACCTATAAGCTCTAGTGGAGATCCTAATAATTATTACTCTGGCAATAATAGCAACTCTAATAATCGCAATAATAACTCTGTTAATGATGATTCTCTTTTTGGTGGCGCACCTCCAACAGTAAGCCGACGACCAAACAACAATAACAATAATGATAACTATCAGCCTTATACTTATGGTGGTAGTTATGGTGGTAGCAGTAGTGCCAACCCAGGGAATCAACCTAGTAACAACTCTAGTCGTGGAGGCAATTCTTCAAATGCTGATATTTTTGGGGCTGGCCGAAAATCCGATGGCACAAGCAACACGGTTGATGCTGGTAATTTAGGGGTAAATCGTAATAGTAGCAACAGTGATATAGATAGCCAAGGTGGTGTTGGAGTAAGAATTATTCCTCCCCCTGGTGCTAACAGACCTCAACAAAACAACGACTCTAACAACCAAAATAACCAAAATAATCAGTACAATCCTAATAATTCCAGTAACCCTAACAATCAAAATTATCCGGCTCAACCTCCACCATTGCAACGTCGTAAAAATAGCATTAGTGGTAATACTAGCAATAATGACAGTAGTCAAAACAATCAATATAATCCATCAAATGATAGTAGCAGAGTAAATAATTCTCCTAGTAATAATAATAATTCTCCTAGTAATAATAATGACTTTGATGATGTTGCTAGTAATCGGCCAAATAACGGCTCTGCACCTACAATTAGGCGGGACAATTCTAATAACTCTAACAATTCTAATAATACTGCTAGCAATAATGATGGATCTGATGATGATACAATAAAGATAGATACTAAGCTTGTCTCACTTAATGTAAGTGTAATGTCTCGTGATGGACGAGCAATTACTAACTTAAAGCAAAATGATTTTTATGTATTTGAAGATGGTATACAACAAAAAATAGAGCATTTTGAATCAGTTAACACCCCATTTAACTTAGTCATCCTGCTAGATTTAAGTGGAAGTATTTTAGATAAAATAGATGTTTTACGTCGTGCTGTTTTGCGCTTTATTGAAACCAGCAAACCACAAGATAGAATAGCAATAGTTTCCTTTACTCGTAGCGTCCAAGTAGTTTGTGAGCTTACTAACGATAGACAGCTAATTAAACAACGTTTGCAATATATGACTATGCCAAAGGGGGGAACAGCCTTTTATGAAGCAACTTGGTTTACTGTCACCCAAATGTTTAAGCAATATCCTGGCGAGCGTAATGCTGTAGTTTTATTATCTGACGGTGTAGATAACTCTATCAGCGTTACTTATCCAATCCCATCCCGTGTTACTTTTGATCAAGTTTTAAGAAAAGTTCAAGAATCTGGAGTTTTAGTTTTTCCAATATATTTAGATACAGAAAGAGAAAATGTTAGCCAAGATATTGAAGGGCCAGAAAGTTATGTACTAGCACGTAGGCAATTAGGAGCATTGGCAGAAACTTCTGGAGGAGTCTATTTCAAAGCTGACCGACCTGATAATTTAGAAGGTGTTTATGAAAAAGTAGCAGCAGACTTACGAACACTTTATAGTGTAGGTTATTATCCAACTAATTCAACAAGAGATGGTTCATGGCGTAAGTTAAAAGTTAAAATTGACAAACCTGATTTAGCTGTAAGAACTAGACGCGGTTATTATGCAAATTAACTTTTTATCAAAAACTGTAATAAGTACAGCGTAAACTAAGTAATCTGAAATTTTTATTTCTTAAAGCCCCAACGGGGCGATAGATATGTAGCGTAGGGCGCAAGCCCTACGTATGATAATGAGCAATTCCCAAAAGCCCCAACGGGGCGACAGAGTATTTTCTTAGCATTAAAAGACTATGTCGCCCTTACAGGGCTTAAAGAGACTTAATTATTATTTCCTAGGGCTTGCGCCCTAGGCTACAGTTATGTCGCCCCTCTGGGGCTTAAGAGTTAAGAATACAAAATTGCTATATTACTTAGTTTACAGAGTACTTAATACAACATAAATTAAATTTACTGATATTTTAATCTTAAAGCCCCAACGGGGCGGCATATTTGTAGAGTCACGTAGTGACGACATAATTAATTTGTTGAATTTAATAGGTTTATTATGCTACCGCTACGCGACTCTATTTATGTATAATCACTAAGCTTAGGTCTTACGACCTAGGCTACAATTATTTCGTCCCTTCAGGACTCAAGAAATTCAAAAAATATTAACTTACTTAAGTTACGCTGTAATAAGTATAGCTTAGAAGTGTTGGAATTAAGCTAGTTTATAAGACTTAACTATATCTTTAAGCTATGCTATTATTTTGCTTATCTTTTTCTAAAAATAGCTCTTATAAATCTATATGGTAGGTCAAAAAAATGTGTGGTCGTTTTGCATTACATAGTGATGGGTCTGAAATTATTACTAGATTTGGAGTCCAAGAAACCCTTTTTGACTTAAAACCACGTTATAACATTGCCCCAACTCAACAAATAGCTGTAATTACCCAAGATAATATTAGAACTCTATCAGGTTATAAATGGGGGCTAATTCCATCTTGGGCAAAAGATACACAAATGGCGAGTAAAATGATTAATGCACGTTCAGAAACTTTGTTAGAAAAACCTTCTTTTCGCAAATCACTTATTAGTAAACGCTGTTTAATTCCTGCAAATGGCTTTTATGAATGGCAACAAGTAGGAAAAAGTAAAATTCCAATCTATGTACAGTTAAAAAGTAAAAAACTTTTTGCCTTTGCTGCTCTTTGGGATGAATGGCAAAGCGTGGAAGGTGAAAAAATACGTAGCACTACTATTATTACTACAGAGCCAAATCCTTTACTTGCTAAACTCCATCATCGTATGGCTGTAATGTTGCTGCCAGAACAGGAAAACATTTGGCTAGACTCCAAGATTAAAGACCCAAACCAACTGTTAAAGTTATTAACACAATATCCTGAATCAGAGCTTGAGTACTTTCCTGTTAGCAAATTGGTAAATAATACAAGTTTTGATAGTCCAGAATGTATTAAAGCTTTAGAAACCTTAGAAATTCAAGAACCTATTAAACCTATTCAAGAAAGCTTTTGGTAATATTAAGCAATATCACTATATTTCATTTAATAGGTAAGCCTAAATTGACCCCACAGCCTAACACAACATAAAATATAAAGTTTTACTGTTATGCCAAACAAAACCAAAAAGCAGCTTATTTTAGAGATTTTTGAGCAAGAAGGTTTCTCAGAGCTAAATGATGAAGCTATTGCATTAATAAATTCTCACCTAGTTGAAACTTATGGAATTGGGGGAAAAACCTCTAGTGCTTATATTGCAGAAATTTTAATTAAAGTAGGAAAAAAAGTTCATTATGAAGAACAGCTTAGCATAGATCCTGAATCTGAAAATCAAGCCTTACTGCAAAAATTAAGTTTTGACACTTTAATTGACGCTGAAAATTCATTACGAACCTTAACCAGGTTACTAGCAGAATTTCAGCAAATAGCAGATAAGGAAGCTATTTGGCAATGTCGGGACTTTGTTAAACGTGCTAGGTTACGCGCTCAACTAATAGCAAGTAACCCAAAAATACCTAATGAAAAGAGATTAATTAAATCTGAGATAGTATTTTGGTTTGAAATTTGGCTTACCCATCCAGATATTTTTATAGATTGGTTAGAGTTAAGAAAATCTTCTTCTGATTTTCTTAATAAATTTAGTAATGAGCAAGAAGAAAATCTTCAAAATAAGGAAGAAGAATGAGCAAAGCGTTAAAAACTTTTGAGTTTCCAAAAAATTTTCTTTGGGGAACAGCAACAGCCTCACATCAAGTAGAAGGAAATAATAAACTTAATGATTGGTGGGCTTTTGAACAAGAACCCGGACGCATTCACGATGGCAACCCATCGGGTGAAGCCTGCCGCCATTATGAACTTTATAAAGAAGATATTGCCTTGATGAAACAACTTCATCAAAATGCACACCGCTTTTCTATAGAATGGAGTCGTATTGAACCTACTGAAGGCAAATTTGACCAAGTAGCAATTGATCATTATCGAAATGTACTAGAAACATTACATAAGCATAAAATAGAGCCAATGTTAACCATTCACCATTTTACTAATCCACAATGGTTAAGGGCAAAAGGGGCTTGGGAAACGGCGGACGTTATTCCTTATTTTGAAAGATTTGTTCAGCTAGTTGCTCGTGAATATGGGGATTTAGTCAAATATTGGGTGACAATTAATGAACCTATGGTTTACTCTGTTATGGGTTATGTTTTATGTGCTTGGCCTCCAGCTAAAAAAAGTCCAAAACTAGCTTTTGCCTCTGCTGCCAATATGATGAAAGCGCATGCGGCAGCCTACCGTATTTTACACAGCACAGCAAAAATTAAGCCTATGGTGGGAATTGCCCATAATATAAGGATTTTTGACCCAGCTAATGCTAAATCTTGGTTAGATAAAAAAGTAGCCCATTTCCAAGATTATGCCTTTAATGAAGTAGTTATTCGCGCTCTTACGGAAGGAAAATTACATTTTCCATTAGGAAAAGGGGAAATTCCTGGAGCAAAAGATTCTATGGATTTTATTGGCATTAATTATTATTCACGTGATTTAGTTAAGTTTGATATTACCAAGCCACATTTAATGTTTGGTAATAATTTTCCTCCTGCTGATGCTGAGTTAACTTTATTTGGATGGGAGGTTTACGCAGAAGGGCTTTATAGACTCTGTAAAAGAATGTCAAAATATGGTCGTCCAATTATGATTACTGAAAATGGCATCCCTGACGATACAGACGAACAACGCCCTAGAATTTTGCTTGACCATTTAGAAGCAATGCACAAAGCTATTTCAGAAGGAATTGACGTACAAGGTTATTTTCATTGGTCATTTATTGATAATTTTGAGTGGGCAGAAGGCTATCGTACCCCATTTGGACTAATAGCTTTTGATCCTAAAACTCAAGAACGTACTGTTAAAGACAGTGGTAAGTTATATGCAGAAATTTGTAGAACTAACTCTATTACTCCTGATATGCGTAACCAAGTAAAAGGACGTTCTGCAACCCCTAAAAAACATTTTAATTTATATGGAGATATGGGAGTTTATGTTAGTAGTAATGCGGGCGCAAGCAACCGATGAACAAGTGCGTAATGTTGTAGAAACAATAACATCTATAGGCTTAAAAGCTCATGAAATTCCAGGCAGCCAGCGCACGGCCATTGGTATTACTGGAAATAAAGGAGAGCTTGACCCAGCAGTTTTTGAACTATTGCCAGGTGTAGCTGAAGCTATTCGTGTTTCTAAACCTTACAAATTAGTTAGTTGGGAAGTAAAAACAGAACCTACTATTGTTAAAGTAGGTAGTGTAGAAATAGGCGGCGGTGATTTAGTAGTAATTGCTGGCCCTTGTTCGGTAGAGTCACACGAGCAGACCTTTGCAGTTGCAGAAGCAGTTAGCCGCCAAGGTATAAAACTTTTTAGAGGAGGAGCATATAAACCCCGTACTTCTCCTTATTCTTTTCAAGGTCATGGTGAAGATGGCTTAAAACTTTTAGCTGAAGTTCGAGATGCTTTTGGTTTAGCGATAGTGACAGAAGCAATTGACCAAGAAAGTTTAGAACTAGTTGAAAAATATGCAGATATGATCCAAATTGGCGCACGAAATATGCAAAACTTTAGCCTGCTTCGTCAAGCAGGCCAAATGCGTAAGCCAGTAATGCTAAAACGCGGAATGTCAGCTAATTTAGAAGAGTTTTTAATGGCCGCAGAATATATTATGGCTGAAGGAAATTACCAAGTTGTGCTTTGTGAACGTGGCATTCGTACCTTTGCAGACCATTCGCGTAACACTTTGGATTTATCCGTAGTTCCAGCAGTAAAAAAACTAACTCATTTACCAATAATTATTGACCCAAGTCATGGAACAGGTCGCCGAGAACAAGTTATTCCTATGGCACGTGCTGGGATTGCAGTTGGAGCAGATGGAGTTATGGTTGAGGTACATTGTCAGCCAGAACGCGCTTGGTCAGATGGCCCTCAAGCCCTGTTGCCATCAATGTTTGCAGATATGATGCAACAATTAAAAGAAATTCATAATGTAGTCAGCAATCTAACTGTTGCATCAGCAAAATAATTCTTTAACTCAATGGTGGACGGCGTTTATGCCAATCAGTTAGTTTTTGATACTGATTGGCAATCTCTACCAATGTGTTTTCACTCCAAACCCTTCCAATAAATTGTAGTCCTGTAGGCAAAGCATTTTCACCAAATCCATTAGGCACTGATATTGCAGGTTGCCCAACAGCATTGTCAGCAGAAATAACCGGCGCACCAAAATCTATATCTTTATAAACTTCCTCAAATGGCTTGTCTATTGGATAAGAAACACAAGGAAATGATGGAGAAATTAAAGCATCATATTTACTAAAAACCTCGTCCATTGCCTTTTTCATTGGTTCACGCACTCTTAAAGCCTGCAAATAATCAATTGCTAAAACTGCTGTCCCAGCATAACCACCCCATTTATCTTTAGGATTACGTAATTCTTTTGATCGTCCGCTTTCGATTAGGTCACGAAAAGCACTTGCACCTTCTGCCCCAACAATCAATTCTATTACTTGTCCAAAAGGCATATCAGGTAATGCAACTTCGCTATCAACATCAGCAAATTCTCTTAAGATTTTTACTGAGGCTGTAAAATTTTCTCTAACTTCTGTTTGGGCTTTTTGAAAACAATTTTTAACTATTCCTAACTTAAACCGTTTTTTTCCTTCGCTGATATTTTTATAAACAAACGGCTTATCAACGCTGCTAGCATCTAATGGATCTTGACCAGAAATTGTAGCTAGCACTAAAGCACAATCATCAGCCGTTCTACAAATTGGCCCTAATTTGTCCAATGTCCAGCAAAGAGCCATAGCACCATGTCGGCTAACTCGGCCATAAGTAGGGCGAAGTCCTGTAACACCACAAAATGAAGACGGACAAATTATTGACCCTGAAGTCTCTGAGCCAATAGCAAAAGCTACTAGTCCAGCAGAAACAGCCGCACCTGACCCAGAGGACGACCCCCCAGACCAAAAGTTAGTGTTCCAAGGTGTTTTCCCTGGCCCTGTAAATGAAGAATCTGCGCTGTTATATCCAAAGCCTCCTGCAAGCTCTACCATTGCAAGTTTAGCAACCAGCACTGCTCCGGCTTCAGTAAGTTTTTTTACTACAGTAGCATCATAGCCAAAAACTTGATCTTTATAAGGTGCTGCGCCCCAAGTTGTAGGTATTGCTTTAGTTGCCAGCAGGTCTTTCACTCCATAAGGAATACCATGCAAAGGCCCTCGATATTTTCCTGCCTTGATTTCCTCATCAGCTTCTTTTGCCTGTTTTAAGGCCAGTTCCTTGGTGATAGTAACAACTGCACCAAGTTTTTCTCCAAATTTAGCTAATCGCTCCAAATAGCTTTCAGTTAATGCTAAAGAAGTAATTTTTTGACTTTGAATTAACGCAGATAGCTCACCAACAGATGAAAATAATAATTCGCTAGTAATTTCCATTAACTTTAGCTCCTAGCCATTAACTTTAGCACTAAAAATAGTGGCTGGTTCATCGCCATTTTTTAGCTTAAATTGTTTTAAGTCTTCTGCTATTTCAAGGTTTCGAGCAATAGCACCTTCAATTTTTGTTAGATCATCTTTTTCAATATGTTGTCCATAACGAAATTTTACTACTTCCATTAACCCTTTTGCAGCAGTCTCTTTTTGGGTCACTGTACTAGCAATTTCTTGAGATGGGACATTTAACGAAGCAGCACAAAAAGGTGTTAGCATCGGGGCAGAAACCCCTAAAGCTAGTTTTTTGGTAAATTCCCGACGAGATTTATTAGTTTTATTAAACATAATTATTACTCTTTAATATAAGTTATTTAGTAAATACAACCCGAAAACCTAAATCATCCCCTCCTTTATCATTAGGAGAAAGATAGGATCGATCTGCTGAACGAGGAATTCCGCCATACCAGTTACTTCCGCGAACTACCTTATTTAAGCCAGAAACAGGCCCTTTTGGATCTGTCACAAGTTCTTTTGGATAATCTCCATACCAATCTTGACACCATTCCCAAACATTTCCATGCATATCATACAAACCCCAAGCATTAGGTAGCATTTGTCCAACAGAATTAGGTGGGCTTGTTGAACTCTTATTATACCAAGCCATTTTATCTAAATCTCCAGCCTGAGGCCCCTTAGTACCAGCCCTAGCAGCATATTCCCATTCTGCTTCGGTTGGAAGTCGATAATTTTTTCCTGTTAATTTTGATAATCTTGCACAAAATTCTACTGCATCATCCCAGGCTACATTTTGTACTGGCAAGTTATCTCCTTTAAACTGAGAGGGATTTATACTAAGAGATCTCTTTATTTTTGGTAAAGAAGCAATTATTTTCCATTGAGCTTGTGTTATCTCATATTTACCAATATAAAAATTAGATATTGTTACTTTATGAAGCGTTTCATCTCCTCCATGTCCTTTTTCATCTATAGGTGATCCCATTTCAAATGTGTCACCAGTTATTTTTACCATTTCTAAACTTATATCATTACCAAGATTTTCTACATACACATTTTCATTATTTCGTTCAACTATTGGCATTATATCATTTACATTTTCTGTCTTATTACTTTTATTTATTATTTTTGATATTAATCGACCTTCTTCTAAATAGAATGGCACTTTTTCTGTAACTATTTTTGATACCTCTTGTGGCGATCTTTCTTCTGGTATTAGTAACCATATTTTTGTTGTTTTATCTTCACTTGCAGTTAGTATTTTTTCACCATTACTGGAAAATATTCCACTATTTAAGCTTTCTCTATGTTCTGTTAAAGCAACTAAAAATTTTCCACTATTTCTATCCCATACTCTTAAAGTACCATCATAAGAACTAGTAATAATTAATTTTCCATCTGGGCTAAATTCCCCTTGAAAAATATCTGCTTTATGCCCTTCTAAAGTAAAAATTAAATTACTGTTTTCTGTTTGCCAAACTCTAGCTTTATTGTCAGCACTAGTTGTTAAAATATTTTTTCCATCTGGGCTAAACTCAGCATCTGTTACACTTGCCATATGTTCTTTTAATATACTAAGTAATTTTCCGTCAGAGACTTGCCAGATATTTGCAGTTTTATCAACACTACCTGTTGCTAGTAACTTTCCATCTGGACTAAAACTAATAGCTAGCAAAGCGGCTTGATGACCTGTTAAGGTTGTTTTTAGTTCTCCAGTTTGGCTATCCCAAATTTTAGCTAATTTATCTGTTGAAGCAGTAGCTATTAACTTGCCGTCTTTACTATAACAAGCAGCATTTATTGAAGCTTGATGACCTGCTAAATTATAGATTAGTTTACCTGTAAAAGGGTTCCAAATTTTAGCCGTTGTGTCATAACTTATTGTTAATATTTGTTTTGCATCTGGACTAAATATTGCTTTATGTAAACCATCTGTATGACCTATAAGAGTTGTTACTAGAGTTCCATCATCTACTTTCCAAACTCGAGCCGTATTGTCTAAACTAGCAGTAACTAAAAATTTACCATCTGGACTAAAATTACTAAATACTACTATATCCCTATGCCCTTTTAAGGTAAAAAGCTCTTTTCCTGTGCTAGCTTGCCAAATTCTTGCTGTTTTATCTCTACTAGTAGTTACAACTAAACTATCATCAGGGCTAAAAATAGCTGTTGTCATTGCACTTACTTGATCAGAGAGTGTAATAGCAGAGCGATTTTCTGCTTTTGCCATTGCCACAGCAAGCATATACTTAAGCGTTATACTATCAGCACCTTTGCTGTAAGCTTCACTCAAATAAACAGCCGCACCTTCTAAATTTCCTCTTAGCATTTCCTGGCGGCCCTGCTCCTCATAAAGCTTTAAGGTTTGTAGTAACTGTTGTTTTGTTTGATATCTTTGATAATAAAGGACACTTGAACCTATTAGTAATATAGTCATTGCTATTGCTATTAGGTTTCTCTTTACTTTTTGCCTACGGTTTGCTTCCATCAGGCTTGTTGAAGCAAATGCTTCTTCAACATCTGTTAATTGAGTTTTATAACGTTCTCTCCATAGCTGATACTCTACAAGTGCTTCATCCCGCCAAAGCAAGCCATTAGGACGGTTTCTTTCATGCCATTGACGTGCAGCTACACGGATTTGATCACGAAGTCTTGCACCTTCAGCCATTTCTTGTTGCCAACTAACAAGTCTGGGCCAGGCTGAAAACAAAGCTTCATGAACAACTTCTATTCGATCTATACCTTTTTCTCCCTCAATAGTAACTAGAAGTCTTGCAGAAATTAGTTTTTCTATAACTACTTCACTATCACTATTATTGCCAAGTAGTTGCAATAGTTCAGGATGTGAAAGCACAGCACGAGTGCCTTCGCTTGTCACCAAATGATTAAAAGCTTCTCTAACTAAAGACTGCTCTGCTTTAGTCATCTGTTGTAGTACTTCTTCAGCATGTTTAGCTAATGCACCTACAACACCACCCATAGCTTGGTAACTTCTACGTAGGAGTTGCTTAAATTCTTTATCTCGTTGTTGCCAAAGCTTTTCTGCTGTAAATGCTAGTAATGGTAACGCGCTTGTTTGTTCTGCAACTGAATTTACTATTTCTACAGGTAGTTCCTGATCTTCAAATGAGTAACCTACACGTCTTGCTGGTTCTGTTAGAATTCTTAAAAGTTGTGTTGAATCTGGTGTTGTAAGTATTTCTAAACCTTGTGTTAGTCTATCTTTAAGCCCACTTAATTCTTTAGCACGTACTAAAAAATCATCCCTAATTGTTAAAACAACCCTAATAGGGTCTTCTTCTGACTTGGCACAAGAAACTATTGCCTCAACATAAAGCTTTTGCTCTTTTTTGTCTAAGCAAAGTGTAAATATTTCTTCAAACTGATCTATTACTAGTAAAATCTTACAATTTTCTTTATTAGCTAACCTATGTAAGGTTTTAGCTAAGATATTGATATTTTCTTCTAGTTGAGATCTTAAGTTAGTAAACTCAACGCCTATTTTTGAGAGTTTGCTATAAAGTGTAGTTATAGGAGATAGTCCAGGTCTAACCGTTACAACTCGCCAATCTCCTGTCAATCCTGCTATAACACCAGCTTGAACAAATGAGCTTTTCCCTGCTCCTGATGGGCCTACAACAGCTATTAAAGGCTGAATACGTAAGCGGTTAAGAAAGCTTTCTGTTTCTTTTTCGCGTCCAAAAAATAAATTAGAGTCTGTTGCAGAAAATGAAGTTAACCCTAAATAAGGAGATTTTTCTAAAAAACTTCCGGTTTGAGACTTTTCTTCACTTGTAAAAAAATGCTCTTTTAACCATTCCCAAGGGGCTTGTGTCTCTATTTCAAACCCATCAGGATATGAAACTAATTTAGCAGCATTTCTACCTTTACGTTCTAATAAAAATACTTCTTTTGATGTACCTGCTGTTGGTGAGCTAATTTCTACTAAAGGCCAAAGTGAGAGAACAAAATAACCATTAGCATCTACTAAAACAGCTTTACTACTAGTTAAATTACTATTTTTTAATATTATTGTATTGGTATCACTTGATATGCCCATCCATTTAATAGCATCTTGTTCTTGTGGTAGGACTAAGTAATAATCTGATAGCCAAGTAGTAGCTTTTAACAAAATAGTAAGTTTATCTAAAAATTTATCTAGTAAATTTACTAATTGCTCTTCTTTTAATGAACTAATAGAAACAATTTCTTGTTGCAAATCTAGTAACTTAGAAAAAACTTCTGTTAATGGCTGTCCACCATCAAATGTAAAAAATAAAGATACAAGTTCTGGAATTGGATAAGCATCTTGTTTTCTATCAAAAGGTCGGCAAAGCTCTTTGGCAAGTTCTAACCATTGTGATTGATTTAATCCTTCTTGACGTAAAGTATTAATAAGTTTACTTACTAACTCACTATCTTCTTGTCTGTTTAAGATACTAGTGTGACTGGCTAATGTTAGAATACCTATATAATGTATTAAAACTCTAAAAAGCAGTAAAACCCTATCTCTAAATTGGTAAGCATTGCGAGAAGCTATAAGGCTGGCAACTGTATCTGCTAAAGGTTTAGGCGCGTTAGCTAAAATATTTTCTTTTAATATGTCATCTATAGCAGGTAAGTCTATTTTTTGCTCATTAAAATCGGCTGCTTGACGAAAACTTTTAGCAAATTCTAATGCAGTTTGATAACGTTCTGAGGCTGATTTGGCAAGAGCCTTTTGTAAGACTTGATTAAGAGCTAGAGGAAAGCTAGCTTTAAGCCCAGGAACAGCTTTAGAAATATGCGCTCCATAAAGCTCAAACCCTTGTTCCTTAAATGGTAATTCTCCTGTAAGAACTTGATAAGCTAAAATGCCTAAAGAATAAATATCGCTACGAGCATCAACATTTGCTCCATTTTGCCATTGTTCTGGCGGCATATAGGGGGGTGAGCCTATAAAACCTTGTGTCTTAAATGTATTCTCTGACTGTGTTTTATTTACGTTTGGTTTAGGATCAGTATTAGCTTGTTTATTTATATTAGTTGCTTCTTTTGTATAAAGATTTATAGTGAATTTCCGTTGCTCTCTTTTCCCGTTATCACCATTATTTTTTATGATTGTTTCTTTATCTGTAAAACTTTCTAATACTGTTTCTTCATTTTTTATAGGGTTTCCTAATACTGTTTCTTCATTTTTTAATAAATTATCTATAACTGTATTTTCATTTTTTAATAGATTATCTATAGTATTACTATTGATAGTATTTTTCTTATCATTAATAACTGTAATGGTTTGTTTTCCAATACTATCTTCTAAACTAGGATAATCTATTGAATCTATTGTATCTATTGTATCTTGCTGGGAAGAAGGAAGGCTTGTTTTAGAGGCAAAATTATCAACTAAAGCACTTTGGCTTAGACCTTTAGCAATACCAAAATCTAGAAGTTTGGGGAGTAAACGACCAGCACGAGAAATAACCATAACATTAGCAGGTTTTAAGTCACGATGAATAATACCTGCATCATGTGCTGTATGAACCACTTCACAGATTTTATCTAATAGTGGTACAAATCTTTCTAGTGACAAAGGGCCTTGAAATTTAATGATTTCGCTTAAAGGTGTTCCTTGAACTAGCTCCATAGCAATCCAAAGAAGTCCATCTATCTCAGCACCAAATGAATAGATATGAGCGCAATAAGGATGTTCTAGCCTAGATGCTAAATGGGCTTCTCGCTTAAATCTTTCTATAATTCGGGGATTTGTTCTATGACGAGTATGAAGTATTTTTACTACAGCTTCCCGTCCAAGCGTTATTTGGTCAGCTTTGTAAACAGCACCAAAGCCGCCTTCACCTAATTTTTCTTTAACTAAAAAGTCCCCCAAAGTTCTCCCAATTATGGGATCTTTTGTATTGGCACTCATTCAACATCCTTTAGGATTTTTGCTTTTTGAAAAGATAAGGAAAGATTTATTCCTAATATACACCTACTTACAAAATTTTAGAAAAGCTGTTGACAGATACCTAGTTTATACTACTTTCTAATTAGTAGAAAGCATTAAGATTTAGTAATAGAAAATTATTAGCAGAAATTAGTTAAAAGCAGATTTTTGAGGATTTTCTGATCGGAAAGTAGAAAACTTCTTAGCAAGGAAGCTACAAATTCTTACCTAATCTAAAACTAAAAGCTTATTAGAAAAATTCTATCTTTCTGTTTGTTTTATAGGCTGGCGCATTGGTGCATTATAGTTTGTTTCACTAATTCCTATGGAACTACGTTCTAAGGAGCCATCAAAAGAACCTAACATAGGGGAAGTTTCTTCTAAAAACTCTTTAGTCATTTCAATTCCTGATAAAAGCGAATCAAAATCTAAAGAAGCAATATGTTCTGGAGTAGGCATTGTTACTACTTGGTCATTGACTAGGCCAAAGAAGTTTTCAATAGATTGTAGTTGTGCTTCTACTCGTTTAACACTTTTTTCAATATCATCAAAGGTTTTTAGGCGTTGTCGTAAAATATCTAAGTTACGTTCTTGCAAATGTCTTGTTGGAGCATCGGCTTGTTGAAGTTGTCGCTCTATTTGCATTATTTGATTTTGGATTATTTGACGATTAATGGTGTGTAAGTGGTTTTTACGTCGACGATACATATCTAACAAATCTACAAAAGATTCCCATGCAATTTGAAGATTTTGCTCAATATGTATAGGAACATCTTTGGCATGAGTAAACTTTTTGTAGTTAGCACAAATCTGTGTTCTCATCCAACGCAAATATTCAACTGCTTCACGTTCACGGGGTTCAAAGGTTTTAATTAATTCTTCTCGTAATCTTTCGCGTTGTTCTCTTAAGCGACGTGCTTCACGAGTTTCAACAACACGACGGTAAAGGTTACTAGCTGGAATTACGGCTAAGTAACCTACTTCTAATAAAGCACCCATAGCTAAAGGGATTGGACTTTGGGTATAAGCAGCGGCGGCAGTAAAACCAACCATAGACCAAATATTAAGAGGTTCTTTTAATGCTTCTTTTAGATAGCTAAGTTTATCTTTCATATTGCCCGCCGCCAATCCCTAATCTAAAAATCAATACTTAAGCAATTACTCTAGCATTTTCGCTCTTTGTGGAGGAGCAGCATTAGTTTCACCCATTCCAGGGCTAGGGCCTTCACTAACAAGCCCCATTTGTCGTTTATAAGCAAGTAGTGCGTCTTGGGCTTCAATATTTCTAGCTTCTTTTTCAATTTCCTGCATTTGAGAATCAACACTAGAACTAGCAAGTTCCATCTTAGCGCGGGCTTTAGCTTCGCGTTCAGAGATTTTATTGCGCATATCATCAAATGTGCCAGCAGAATCGCCAACCTGGAAGGAAGTCATCATACCAGCAATTTCTTCCTGCATTTTGGCTCGCTTATTTTCATTAATTAGCTGCATAGCTTCTGCTTGACGCTTTTTCATTTCTAACATGTAATTGTCACGAAACTTAAGTGCTTGTTGGGATGCACGCTTAGCAGTTTCTAGTTGCTCTCTAGCAGAGGTAAGGGAAGATTGCTTTTCTTGCATAATACTAAGATAGTTAGTAGCAATATCATCCCGCCCCATCTTGATTGCGGCTTTAATTTTGCTATCTAGTTCTACTACTTCACGTTCTAATTGAGTAACTTGTTTATCTATAATTTTTTCTGTTGCCATTACTTGAGCAACATTATTATTCATTTGTGGTATTTTGTCTCGCATATCGCGGATTACTTGTTGCAGGATTAATTCTGGATCTTCTGCTCGATCAATAATACCACCAAAAATAGAACGGAAAAGCCGCTTAACTCTTTCCCACATTGTTCCTCCTAAGTTAAACCTCGCATGGTTAGACGATTCAAATAATTAAAATTTTTGCCAAGCGATTAAAGATAATAGAATTTGGCATCAGTTTACCACAACTTATTGATAAGCTACTACTCAAACTATTTAACACTACGATGATTTTTTATTAATTTCCGATTGCCGCCTACTAAACGTCAATAATAAAAACTCTGTTCCATTATTTATCTTAGTTTATCTTAACAATGCAATGTCTTTTCTATAATGTTGCCCTTCAAAATTAATTAGTTTAATCCCTTGATAGGCTTGTTGTCTGGCTGCTTCTAAAGAAAATTGCCGAGCCATTACTCCTAATACTCTTCCACTACTAGTAATTACTTGTCCAGAATCATTATATTTTGTACCAGCATGGAAAACTTTTATATTTTCCTCTTTTTCTACATCTTCTAAACCTGTAATTACTTGTCCCACTTGGCATTGAGAAGGATAACCTTGTACAGCCATTATTACACATACGGCAGACATATCACTCCAGGAAACTTTTACTGTACTTAAATCTCCGTTAGCTATGCCTAAGAAAATATCTAGTAAATCGCTATCTAGTCTAGCTAAAATAACTTGTGCCTCTGGATCTCCAAAACGCACATTATATTCTAAGATTTTTACTCCATTTTCTGTAAACATTAACCCTAGATAGAGTATTCCCTTAAAAAGTGTTCCTTCCTGTGCCATAGCAGTAATAGTTTTTTCTGCAAGTTCTTTTACTAATTTTTCTTTTAGAGCTTTATCAAGTAGTCCAGGGGTTGAAAAAGCTCCCATTCCACCGGTATTTGGGCCTTGGTTATTATCAAAAACGTTTTTATAGTCTTGTGCTGGAGGCATAGCTATTACTTGTTTGCCATCGCTAAAGACAAGTAAGGAAGTTTCTTTTCCTTCTAGAAATTCCTCTATAACTAGCCGGCTACCTGCTTCACCAAGACGTTTTTCTACCATCATTTCTTGGATTGCTTGATGGGCCTCAAGTTCATCTTTTGCAACTACAACACCTTTTCCTGCTGCAATTCCATCAGCTTTTAAGACAACTGGATAACCATAAATTTTAGAAGAAATAATGTCATAAGCTGATTCTGGGCTTTCACAAATAGTAAAAGCGGCTGTAGGTAGGTGATGACGGGACATAAAATCTTTAGCAAAAATTTTGCTGCCTTCCAGGGCTGCTGCTGCACGAGTAGGGCCAACAATGGCAAGTTGACGACGATTAAAAGCATCTACAACTCCAGCAACAAGATGGGCTTCCGGGCCAACTATTGTTAAGTCTACTTCAAGCCGTGCTGCTAGTTCTGCCAAAGCAATTGGGCTATTATTTTCTGCCGTTACACATTCGGCTAGCTGGCTAATTCCAGCATTACCCGGTGTAGCATAGATTTTTCTACCTGTGGACTTTCTGATAACTTCCAAACTAAGGCGTGTTCACGGCCACCTGATCCTATTACTAATATTTTCATAAATTAATTTTTATAATCTGAATTCTAGTAAACTTTAAATATAAGAAAAAAGAAGAGTTATTTTTATTATTTAGTATTACATAGTCCAAACAAAGTAGATTCTAAAAATAAAGCTTCTTGTTGTGGCATTTCTAAACCATTGAAAAATGACTCTAGCAAGTATTTTACTGTTATTGGACAATGATTTGAAATCTTTTGTGCTAAAGCCTGTGTCATATTCGCTAATTCATTTAAAGTAGTTATTTGATTAACTAAGCCTATTTCATAAGCCTTTTGAGCATTAATTAACTCAGCAGTTAGTAACATTTCTAGACTGCGTCCTACACCTATTAATTGTGCTAAACGTCGGCTAGTGCCAAAAGCCCCTATTCGTCGCTCTTTTATAGCTGGCATTCCAAATAAAGCATTATCGGATGTGATTCTTAAACTACAAGCTACAGCTAGTTCTAAACCAGCACCAGTTGTTAAACCATTAATAGAAGCTATTGTAGGTTTTCCCAATTGTTCAATTAGTAGGGTTAGTTCTTGGCCTTGTTGGGAATAAATTTGCGCTTGTTGTGGGCTTAAAGGCAAGAGTTCTGTGCTATCTATATCATCAATAAAAACTTGGTCAACGCCACTTGCTAATATAATGACTTTAACTGTTTTATCTTCTTTGGACAAAGTAAAAGCTTGTTTTAGTTCAGTGATAGTAGCAAAATTAAGATGATTAAGCATTGTTGCCTGCTTAAGTATAATTAAGCCAATAGAATTGTTATTTTGGTAAGAAATATTTTTAAACTCTGTTGTCATGCTAACCATCACTGAACAAATTAGGTTAATTAGGTTAATTTCATTGGTTTAGGATTTTTTGGATCAGAATAATCATAAAATCCACGTCCTGATTTACGTCCATTCATTCCAGCCAACACCATACGTTTTAGTAGTGCTGGAGCAGCAAAGCGTTTTTCACGAAATTCTTCAAACATAATTTCTGCAATATAATAAGTAGTATCTAATCCAACAAAATCTAGCAAAGTAAGTGGCCCCATAGGGTGTCCACAGCCTAGCATCATACCTTTATCAATATCTTCAATAGATCCAATGCCTTCTTCTAATCCACGAATAGCATCAAGTAGGTATGGAACTAGCAAACGATTGACAATAAAACCGCTACTATCTCTAGTTTGAACTACGGTTTTACCAACTTTTTGACCATATTCACAAACAGCAGCAAAAGCACCTTCATCTGTTACAATGGTGCGAACAGCTTCAAGTAGTTTCATTAGTGGAACTGGATTAAAGAAATGTAGTCCAACAAAGCGTTTTTGGCGGGCTGGGCTAACAGCAACCATTAATTCTGTAATAGAAAGTGATGAAGTATTAGAAGCTAAGATAGTATCTGGTGGACAAATTTGATCTAGCTTTATATAGGCTTCTTGTTTAGTTTTTTTGTTTTCTACAATGGCTTCAATGATTAAATTGCAATCAGCCAAATCATCTAAACTAGTAGTAGTATGTAAGCGAGCTAGAGTAGCATTTCTATCTTCATCAGAAAGTTTGCCTTTTTCAACTAATTTAGCTAAAGAGCCTTGAATCCCTTTTACACCTTTATCTAGGAATTCTTGGCTAACTTCACAAATTACAACTTCATAACCTGCAACAGCAGAAACTTGGGCAATACCTGATCCCATTAGACCGCAGCCAATAACGCCAACTTTTTTAATCTCCATGTAAATCTTTTTCCTCCTAAAAATTTAACTAAAAATTTGAATAGAATTAAAAAAGGCACAATTTTTAGTTGTGCCTTTTAAGTTATTTTATAGACTCAATAATCATTGCAATTCCTTGACCGCCACCAATACAGGCCGAAGCCATACCATATTTAGCATTACGGCGACGTAGTTCATGAAGCAAGGTTAAAACTAGTCTTGTTCCAGAAGCTCCTAGTGGATGTCCTAAAGCAATAGCACCGCCGTTAACATTAGTACGCTCTCTATCTAGTTCTAAAACTTTTTCTACAGCTAAGTATTGAGCAGCAAAAGCCTCATTAACTTCTACTAAGTCAATGTCTGATAGCTTCAAATTTGCTTTCTTTAGAGCAGCTTGACAAGCTGGAACAGGGCCAATGCCCATAATATCTGGCTCAACACCACAAACGGCCCATGAAATTATTTTTCCCATTGGTTTAAGTTCTTGTTCTTTAATAGTTTCGCCATTTGCAACAATAATTGCTGCTGCTCCATCAACAATACCTGAAGCATTACCGCCTGTTACAAAACCATCTTTACCAAAAGCTGGTTTTAGTTTAGTTAGTACTTCTAACGTAGTGTCTGGTTTTATATGATCATCCTTAGCAAAAAGCTCTACACCTTTTTTACTTTTAACTTCAACAGCTACCATTTCTTCTTTTAATTTTTCAATTGAAGCTACAGCGCGTTGTTGGCTAAGTAGAGCAAATGCGTCTTGTTGTTCGCGGGAAATTTCATATTTACGAGCTAGTTTTTCTGCTGTTTGTGCCATATAAAGCCCGCAGTAAGAATCCATCAATGAAGCCATTAGTGAATCTTCTAATTGAGCATGACCTAAGCGGTAGCCTGTACGCGCACCACGTAAAACATAAGGAGCTTGTGACATTGATTCCATACCGCCTGCTAGCACAACGCTAGCTTCATCTAATAAGATTTGTTGGGCAGCACTAATTAAAGATTGAATACCTGATCCACAGAGACGATTGACGGTTAAAGCTGGGCGATCAATTGGAACGCCTGCTTTTAAGGCTACGTGTCTAGCTCCATAAATTGCATCGGCTGAGGTTTGTGAGGCATTACCAAAAATAGTTTGATCAATTTTATCGGCTCCAACTCCACTTCTTTCAAGTGCAGCACGAGCAGCTATAGCTCCTAATTCATTGGCAGTAAAGTCCTTTAATACTCCGTTATATTCTCCCATTGGGGTTCTGGCCCCATTAACTAAAAAAATTTCTTTTGATGACATGTTATATACTCCTAAGATAAATAGGTTTAAAAGCTCAACTTATCAAAACTTATCTCTGCGGTCAATTCAGCAGAGTAATCCTAGGGCCATATAATTTTTATTCCGACTGCTATGATAGAAAATCGCTAATTTTTGCGCGTCATTTGGTGAGAAATATAAATTAAACGAATATGGTTTACTTAAAACATAATTCAAGTTTTATAAAAATTAATATCGCCCCAAAATATTTTGTCAAAGCTTAAGGCTTATTTAAGTTTGTGGTGTATTTAGCCTATACACTTATTAGTTGATTTGTTGTTTTCTAACAACCTTCTTTAGTTGGTTGAAACTAATTAAATCAGCTAGTACAATTTGCCTATAAGAACTTACTTATCTTTAGATTTATAAGTTCTGGTAATCTTATTTTAATTAAGGATTTTGGAGAGTAAAATGTCAAAAATTTATAAGTTTTCTGCAATGTTATTTATTGCTTTAGTATTTTCTTTTTTACTTATTTCTGGATTTGGTAGTTCACTGTTAAAAACAGAAGCACAAAGCAGTAATCCTTTACCAGGAGGCTATGCTTTACAACTTAATGGTGTTGTTCCTGGAACAAATTCAACTTTGTCTACAATTTCAATAGTTGGACAATTTGATATCTCTGGTCAATCTGTTACAGGCTCAAGAACTTTGGTAGTTAGTGGAGTTGGCCCTATTCCTGGTGGTACTTTTACCTGTCAAGTAGCTGATGTTACATCTAATGGAACAGGTAAATTAGTTTGTCAAGTTGTAGATGCTATTACTGGCCCTGCGGGTCGAACTGATACTTTTTTCTATGTCTTATCTGATAAACGTAGAGAAATGAAATTAACCTTAATTGGTGGTGTTCCAGGTGCTGTAGTTTCTGGTACTGCTGAGAGACAATAAAAATTCTTTAAATCTAAACAGTCCAACTTAAATCAAAATTAAAAACCCAAGCTAATAGCTTGGGTTTTCTAAAATTACTAGAGCATAAACCAAATACACTGTATTAACATCTCTAGGATTGCTAGTCACCTTCCCATTATTTCACACAGTAAAAATTCTAGCTGTAAGGATGGTTTAGCTAAGGAACTTTTTAAGGCGTTATCTATTGTAGACATTTTTTTTACAGCATAAGTAACTTTATTTTTATCCCAACGTCGGACTTTGCCTAAAAAATCTGTAATACGAAAAGGTGGAATGCCTGCTGTGCGAGCAATTTCATCAGCAGACACTTTTTTTTTCCATTAACTCTAATGCAATCAACATTTGCCGAAATGTTCTAGAAATTATAGCTAAAAGTAAAATTGGCTCTGCCTGATCAGCTAGCTGACGTGTTAATAATCTTAAAACTGCTTTAGTATCAGCAGCAATAATAGCATCACCTAACTCAAAATTACTGTGTTCTTTAGCACGTGGTACAAGTACTTCAATATCTTGAGAGGAAATCAACCCTGGCTTACCTAAATATGCCATTAGCTTTTCTAACTCGTTTTTTAAGGTAAAAAGGTCTGTTCCTGCTATTCCAATAAGTAAACCAGCATTTAGTTGGGTAATTTGATATTTATGCTGACGAAGATAATTCATCACCCAATCCACTGCTTCACGCTCATTAAAAGAATTTAGGTCAACTGTTTGACAAGCTTTTACCAGTGCAGTAGAAATACTACGACGTTTATCTAGTTCCTCGGCTTGAAAAATTAGGCTAGTAGTTGGTTGAGGATTTTTTAAGTAGTCTTTTAGTTTTTCCAGTTCTTCTTCGCTAACTTTTTCAAAATCACGAGCAATTACAATACGCCGACCACCAAAAATTGCATATTCTGAGGCTGTTGTAAGTACAACATTAATTCCTTGGCTAGCAACAGAATATTCAGCCCAGTTAAACATTAAAGTGCTTTCATCAAGCGTATTTTGAAAGGCTTTAATGGCTTCTTGATGTAAATACTTTTCTGTTCCTCTAAGTAAGTAAAGAGGTGCTATTTTGCCTGTTTTAAGTTGTGTTACTAGTTCGTCTAATTTCAAAAGTTTTTACCTTAGAAATCAATAGAAAATATTAAAAACCTTCCATTACAGTAGTTAAAACACTTTTAGCAAAATCTCGTGCTAGGCGAGTTACAGCCGGATCTTCTTCATTAAAAAATGAGTTTGGATCATCTGAAAGCTCATATTCACCTCGAAAAACCAGCCTTTGGTTATCATAGAGAACTTTATTATTAATTTGATCTTTAATTACAACACCAGCATTAATTGTAATTTCAAAAACCCTAGTTCGGCCATTGTTATCTAGCAAAACATGTCTAAAACCAAAGTTACGAATATTTCCGCAAACTATTGCATCTGCTTTATTTACATCACTAGTAAACTTAAAACGGCTTGTTCTATGAAGCAATTCTGTGATCATTGCTTCAGTAAAACGCTGCTCTACTTTATAGCGTAAACTTTCATTACGAAAAGTTTCAATAGCAATAGTTTTAATATGATCAGGTAAGGCTCGTCCTTGTCCGCTACGTTCATATCCACAAGGCCCCGCGCCTACACACAAACTAAATAGTAGTAAACTTAAAAAACTTCTTCTTTCCATAATATTACCTAAATATTACCTATTCAATAATTTCTTTTACTAACCCTGATGTAACTATTTTTTCTTCACCAATTTTATAAGCTTTTTCTATCCGCTTTTGAGTAGTAGCTAAAAAGCTCTCATCATTATAATAAATGGTGCATAAGTTTTGGCCTTCTGTTACATAGTCACCTATTTTAGCAATAATTCTAAGCCCTACAGCCATATCAATTTCTGAATCTAACCGACGACGACCTGCGCCTAGGTGCATTGTAGCATGACCTATTGCTAATGTATCAATACTAGTAACATAACCTGATTTTGTTGCTAAAACTTCTGCACTGTTTTTAGCTTGAGGAAGCAAAGAAAAATCATTTATTACATTGGCATTTCCCCCTTGGGCAATTATCATTTGTTCAAATTTTTCTAAAGCTGCTCCAGAACTAATTAAGCTATGAACTTGTTTTCTACATTCGTCTATATCTAAAGATGTTTTACCTAAATGAAGCATCTTAGCAGCAAGTTCAAGACATAAAAGCCGAAAATCTTCACCGCCTAAGCCTTTTAAAGTTTCAATAGCTTCTATTACTTCCAAAGAATTACCTACTGACCATCCTAAAGGCTGATCCATAGCAGTAATAAAGGCTGTAGTGCGTTTTTTCATTTGTTTACCAACATTTACCATTACTTGAGCTAACCGCCGTGCATCTTCTATTGTCCGCATAAATGCACCATTGCCACATTTAACATCTAGTAGCAGGCCGTCGAGTCCTTCAGCTAGCTTTTTACTCATTACACTAGCAGTAATTAATGGGATAGAGTCAACCGTAGCAGTAACATCACGTAAAGAGTAAATCTTACGGTCTGCTGGAGCAATTTCATCTGTTTGACCAATAATAGCGGCACCAATTTTTTCTATTATTTGCTTAAACTCTTTTAGAGCAATATTAGTCTTAAAACCTGGAATAGATTCAAGTTTATCTAAAGTACCTCCAGTATGACCTAGAGCGCGACCAGAAATCATTGGAACACAAAGACCAGCAGCAGCAACTATTGGAGCAATTACTAAAGATGTTTTATCACCTACTCCGCCAGTGCTATGTTTATCTACTTTAGCTTGAGATAGATAGGAAAAGTCTAAAACTTCGCCAGAAAAAAGCATTTCTTCTGTCAAAGCTTGTGTTTCAGTATCACTAAAGCCTTGCAAAAAAATTGCCATTAAAAGCGCAGACATTTGATAGTCAGCTATTTCTTCGCTTAAATAGCCTTTAATAAAATAAGAAATTTCTTCAGCAGATAATTCTAACGCATCTCTTTTTTTTCTAATTATTTCTAATGTATTTGGCATTGTTTCTCTAATAATAAAATTTAGTTTTTGACAAATTATATTTCTATTCCTGATAAATTAATGCAATTGCAGAAGCAGCGATAGCTTCACCTCGCCCAATACTGTCTAGACCTTCATTAGTTTTTCCTTTAATGCTAATTTTTGATATATCAAGCTTTAAGGTTTCGGCTAGCTTTTCACACATCAAAGTTTTTAAGTTACGTAATTTAGGACGTTCTGCATGAATAGTTAAGTCAATATTAGCTATTTTATAATTATTTTCTGCTAGTAATTTATTTACATATTCTAAGAATTTTAGGCTAGTAAAATTAGTAAATTTAGGATCATTATCTGGAAAATGTTCTCCAATATCACCTAAAGCAGCAGCACCTAACAAAGCATCACAAATAGCATGACTTACCACATCAGCATCTGAATGACCTATTAAACCAAGCTCAAAATCGATCTTAATTCCAGCCATTATTAGAGGTCTATTTGGCCCTAGGCGATGAATATCATAGCCTGTTCCAACACGAAAATTTACTTGTTTATTCATAATTTGGGCATTTTATCTTATTAAAGCTAAGTTTTTATAGACGTAAATGCAGGTAAATAGAAGTATTTCTTTAGTTGTCACTATTGTTTGCTAGTGCTAGCATAATAAAGCTAAAACAGCACTATAAATTTTTAATTTGTTAGATTTTTTAAGGAAGGCCAGATTTTCTTTATGAGTAAAAATCAAGATACAGAAGTTACTGTGAGAGATCGACGAATGTTTAACCCTGATGGGAGTCTACGTCAACCAATAACAGAAACAATAGAGGAAAAACCCACCCCCCCCGCACCATCGGCAGAAAACAAAGAAAGCCAACCTAGCCAAGAAACTAAAACCCGTCCTGTCCCTACTGCACCATCACAAGAATTTGCTGAACTAGTCCAAATGTTAGCTACTAATGCTATTATGAATCTAGGTGGCGCACCTCAATTAGGTCGTGGTGGTATTGATATTGAAACTGCTCGCCATTTTATTGAAATGCTTGCAGTTCTAAAAGAAAAAACTGAAGGTAATTTAACAGAAGAAGAAGACAAGATGTTAACTGACCTAGTAAGTCGTCTTAGGATGGAATACGTTGGTGTAGTTAACCAAATGTCTAAAAGTGCGAAAAAACAAGTATGAAAATCCTTTTCCTCGGAACAGGTACCTCTGTAGGAGTACCAATGATTGGTTGTAGTTGTGAAACTTGTTTATCAATAGATGAACAAGATAAAAGACTACGAGCATCAATTATGGTTAAAAATAACCAGCATAAAATAGTAATTGATACTTCTACAGATTTTCGCCAACAAGCTCTAAAAAATAATATAACTGATTTAGATGCAATATTTATTACTCATTGCCATGCTGACCATGTTTTTGGCTTAGATGATATTCGACCAATTAATTTTCGTACTAATAAAGCTATTCCTTGTTTTGCTAGTGAACGTACTTGGCGAGATATACGGCAAGTATTTAGTTATATTTTTCGCCCTAGTATGTATCAAGGGCTTCCTCAATTAGTTCCACATACTATTGAAGGGAAATTTTCTCTCTTTGGTATGACTATTGAATCATTAGAAGTTATTCATGGAAGATTACCTGTAACAGCTTTTCGTATCAGTAATATGGAAAAATCTTGTGCCTATGTTACTGATTGCAATTTAATTCCAGAAGAAACCTTAGCTAATTTAATGGAGTTAGATTTATTAATTATTGATGCACTACGTTATAGAGAACATCCAACACACTTAAATCTAGAAAAAACATTAGGTTATATTGAGCAGCTTAAACCTAAACAGGCTTTGCTAACACATATTTCTCATGATATGAAACACGCGCTTTTAAGCCGTCAACTACCTGAAAATGTTTCTCCAGCATTTGATGGTTTAGAGGTAGAGCTTTAAGCAGAAAACTATGAAAATTGCTTACGGAATAAATCAAATAGAGATAAAACGACCAACCATTGTTACATTAGGTATATTTGATGGACTGCATTTAGGTCATCAAAAAATTATGCAGCTTGTTGTTGAAAGGGCCAAAGCTACAGGTTTTGTTCCAACAGTTTTAACATTTTCTCCTGATCCCCGTGCAGTGCTTCATCCTCAAAGCGCACCACCACTTCTACATACTTTTGAGCAAAAAGCCGAAGGACTAGAAATATTAGGTATAGAACAGCTTGTTGTACTGGAATTTACCTGTGAACTAGCTTCTATTAGTGCAGAAGATTTTACTAGAAAAATACTTTATCAAGGCCTAGAAGCCAAGGAAGTTTACTTAGGCCAAGGATTTGCTTTTGGTCGTGGTCGAGAGGGTAATTTTGAAAAATTAAAAGAATTTAGTCATCGCTTTGATTTTTTTGCTGATGAAGTGCCTGAAATATCTTTAAGAACTATTCGTATTAGCTCATCAAAAATACGTAGTCTTTTAATTTCAGGACAAGTTAATTTAGCTCGCCGAATGCTAGGCCGACCTTATGGAGTAGAAGGAATTGTTTTAGAAGGTCGTCAACTTGGCCGCCAAATACAATTTCCTACCGCGAACTTAATGCCACAAAATGCCGTACTACCGGCCAATGGAGTCTATGTTACTCTTACATTGATTGAGGGTGTTTGGCGACGTAGTGTTACTAATGTTGGTATTCGCCCAACTTTTAAGGACTTACAAGATCGTTTAGTAGAATCACATATATTAAATTTTGATGGCGATCTTTATGGTAAAACTTTAAGAGTGCGTTTTTTACATCGACTTAGGGCAGAAAAAAAATTTGCTTCTTTAGACGAACTAAAAAAACAAATCTCTTTAGATTCCAACCGCGCTGAAAAGTATTTTCAGCATCAAATAGTAGGAAAGGTGTTAAAATTCGTCTAGTTTTGTTATCTTTGGAGGAGTTTATATGGCTACATCACCCCGCCAACTACCAGCAGCACAACAAAATCTGGAAAAACTTGCTCCTACAACTATTAGTCCTAACAATTCCAATAATTTAGAAAAAGAACCTAATTTAACACTTACCCCTCCTGCACAATATTTACCTGATACTACTATTCGTGATTATGGTAGGGATGGTTGGCTACGTACTTTTCAACTAGCTTATTTCTTTTTTATTTTTGCTACTTGCCTTTATTTAGATAATTTAGTCCGTCAAGAAAAAAAAGACATAGAAGGATTTTGGCAAAAACTGGTATTTTTCCTAGCAAAGCGTTTTTATCCTAATCGCAACCTTGCATTAGAAGAACTACAAAAAAAACGTGCCGCTTGGTTAACAGATAAACTAGCTAGCTTTGGCCCAACATTTATTAAAATTGGACAAACCCTTTCTACCCGCCCCGATATTGTACCTTTAGAGTACACAAAAGAGTTAACTCGCCTTCAAGACCAAGTTCCATCATTTCCACAGCCAATAGCATGGTCAATTATTGAGCAAGAATTAGGCGCACATCCTGAAAAAATTTTTGCTAGCATTGATGACGAACCCTTAGCAGCAGCTAGCCTTGGTCAAGTCTACCGCGCCCGCTTAAAAACAGGTGAAAAAGTAGCTGTTAAAGTCCAACGTCCTAACCTTGCAGAAATAGTTAATTTAGATTTAGCTATACTTCGTCAAACTGTACGTTATTTGGAAGCTAAACACCCTCATCTAACTTTTGGTATTGAATGGCTTAGAATTATTGATGAGTTTGCAGAAATCCTTTTTGAAGAAATGGACTATTTTAAGGAAGTAGAAAATGCCGAAGTCTTTCGTAAAAACTTTGCTAAATGGCCGGAAATCTACGTCCCAGAAATTTATCAAGAACTTAGCTCACGTCGAGTTATTGTAGAAGAATTTATTGATGGCACAAAAGTTAATGACACCCACGCCATTAAAGCCCAACAAGTTGAACCATTAGAAGTAGTAAAATTAATTTCTAGAACTTACTTAAAACAATTACTAGAAGACGGCTTTTTTCATGCTGATCCACACCCAGGAAATTTACGCTTAATGGCCGATGGACGACTAGCGTTTTTTGATTTTGGTATGGTTGGACGCTTAACCCCAGAAATGCAGTCTAAGCTAGTAGATGCCTTCTTTCATATTGTAGAAAGAGATGTTCACGGCATTGTTGAAGACCTAATTGAGCTTAAATTCTTAAAAGAAGGCTTTGATCCAGAAGAGTTTAGAGAACATATTGAAGAAGTTTTTTCCCATTATGTTGGAATGAAAATTGGACAATTAAAATTCCAAGAATTAACCTATGCTGTTTCAGAAACAATTTATCAACTACCTATAACAATTCCTCCTCACTTTACTTTTGTTATGCGTGCGCTTACAACCTTAGAAGGTATAGGTATTTTAGTTGATCCTAATTTTAGCTTTTTTGATACCGTTAAGCCTTATGCTAAAGAGTTTATGCTTAAGCAAGAAGGAAAAAATTTACGAGATAAATTGTTAGGAAAATTAGTAAAAGGTGAAGATGGAAAAATTTCTTGGGAAAAAGTCTGGAAGCTAGCTAAAATGGCAATTAAACATTATTTAGTTCCAACAGATCAAAATAAAAAACAATAATTAACTCTTGCCAAATAAATTTTAGGGGAGTAAATTGCCAGTGGAGGTAGCAATGGCAACATTATCAACAACCGACATTTGCCCTCAATGTGGGGAAACTTTTTATTATTGTGAAGATTGTGGTGGTATTTTAGAAGCTTGTTCTAAAGGATGTTGCTATGGCCCAGAAGGGCCAACTTACTTAGCTGATTGTGTTTGTGACTATTCCATCCAACCTAAATAACCTAGGATTTTAGAAACCCTAGGTTTTAGTAGTAAATAGCAAGTATAATCCGCTAGCAGCAAAGAGCAGATTAGGCCCCCAAGCAGCTAGCATTGGGGGTAGTAACTCATAGCTTCCTAGTTGATTAAATAGTTCAAGCGATCCCCAAAAAGTAATAGCAATAAAAATACTTACTCCAACTCCTGCTAACGCACCTCGCTTACCAATTGTAAACGCAAAAGGTATTCCCATAAGTGCCATAACTAAACAAGTTAAAGGACTAGCAATTTTAGCATATAAAGCTATTTGTAGACTTAAAACATCAATTCCACTATCGCCAAGCTCTTTAATTTGTCTTAAAAGTTGCTCAATGTTCATTTTGCTAGATTCTGGGATTTGCTGCTTAAAATACTCTGGAGTTTCGGCTAGAGTAATTCGCATTTCTCTAATTCTTTCTGCTGTTTTGATTTGTCCCCCATCAAAAGTTCTAATAAATCCACCATATAAGATCCATTCTTTAGTTGTTGCATCCCAGGCTGCTTCTTTTGTAGAAATTCGTCTTAGCAAGCTACCATTTTCTGGATTTAGCTCATAAATTGAAAGTCCTGCAAAACGGTTTTCTTTAGTATCAAAATACTGAAAGTGTATTAGCCTATTGTCTTCTCCCAAAAACCATTTCCGACGGTTTTGGTAAAAAGTTTGTGCAGGAAGTTTGCCTCCCTTAATCACATAGCGTAAATATTCTTGACGACGATTAGCAAAAGGCAACACATATTCTTGTGATGCCATTAAAAAACCACCTGCAATAATTGAATATAAAAGTACAGGTAGAGCAAGTCTATAAAGGCTTTGCCCACTAGCATTAAGCGCAACTAATTGACTAGTTTTGCCAAATAACCCAAATGTTACTAGCACTGCAACTAACACAGCAAAAGGCGTAGCATAATGAAATATTTGTGGCAAAAGAAAAAATAAATAGTTAATTACAGTAAAAAATGATATACGGTTTTCTACTATACTATTAGTTAACTCAAATAAGGTAAAGACTAGAAAAACACTTGTTAACCCAAGTACAACAATTAAAAAGTGCCGAAGCATATCTATTAAAATCATTCGGTCAATAATTCGAGGAAAACCAAAAGTAACTCGATTTTTGTTAGTGCGGCTAGTTTCTCCTTGAAAAAGCTTCTCTAGAGCTAATAGAAATGGATAAAATCTTTCCAAAATTGCTGCTATTTTATCTCTTAACCATTGATAGCGAAACAACATTAAAATCCCAAAAAGGCTAGTAATAATATTTGCTAGCCAAACCCCAACAAAAGCGGGTAAAACCCCTTGCCTAGAAACATCTTCTCCTAAAATAAATAGTAGATAATAAAGTAGTGTTATCCCAATACCAATCATTAAACCTGAAGATCGTCCACCCCTAGAAACCACCATTCCTAAAGCAACACCCGTTAAAGCAAAAACTAGACAAGCTATAGGTAAAGCAAAGCGTTTATGTTTTTCAACTTCTAGTAATAATTGCTGCTTTCTTTCTGTTGGAATAGGAGAGCGAAAAAGTTCTGGCAAAGTTTGCGATTCTGGCCCTTCATTTATTAAGCTAACATCATCACGTGCTACTTCATCTTTTTCATTCTTTTTATCCTTTTCATTAGCATTATCGGACTGACCATTATCTTTTCCAGATAAATCTAGTCTTAAAGAAGTATTATCAAAAGAATAAGTAGCGGCCTTTTCTTGTTCTTTACGTTTAAGTTGATAGCCTTCATAAATATAACCATCATTAAGTTGAAGTTCAGAAAATTCTAGGCTAGTTCCAATTTGTAGTTGTCCTTCACGAGCAGCTAAAATTTTAGGTTCAATAGCAGGATCATCTTGAATAGCAACAAAAACCTGCTTCCAAACGCCTGTTTCACGGTCAATATCTCGGATAAAGATTAATTTTCCTGGAACATTTTCCTCAAAAACACCTGGTTTTATTTGATCTGCTAAGCCTTGTAATACTAGTTGAGATCTAGCTTGTTTAAGTGCATTTAGCGATTTCATAGCTTGAGGAAGCATATAAGAGGTGTTATAACCTGTAAAAAGACTTACAAATAAAGCTAGCATTAATACAGGCAACAAAAACCGCCAGCGTCCAATTCCACAAGCACGCAAAACAACTAATTCGCTATCGCTAGCCATTCTACCTAATCCCATTAAAATTCCTAATAAAAGTGAAATAGGTAAGGTAAAAACAAAAATACTAGGTAGTAAAGAAACGACTAATTGAATTAACGGCCAACTACTTAAGCCCCGGCGGGAAAAAACAATAAATAAGGCAGAAAATCTATTTGCTTCATGTAAAAAAATAATTGCTGTTAATAATAACAAGCTTAAGAAAAAATAAGGTAGTATTTCTTTAATAATATATCGATCAATAAGACGAAACATAGCCTAACCTAATTAAAAAAGTGCCGTAGAGTTTAACATAGTGTTCATAATTGAACTATTTATTTGAACAGTTATTAGTTAAAAAGGTTGGGTTGTCTGTTAAATTAACGCGTGATTTTAGGTTTGGTGCGTTGTCTTGCAAGTAAGTGATCAACAATGCGGTTAGTAGAATCTAAAGTTGCTCGTGCAATTCCATAATGTAGGTCTTTTTCAACACAAACACAACAACCTGTAAGTTCTAGCTTACGACAATCAACATACATATCTACTATTACAACTAAAAGGAGTTCTGAAAGAAAAGCTGGAGTCATTTTCATACTTTTACGCAAGTAAACATCTATAGCTACAGGCAAAGCTTGTTGCATTGCATTTAGTGTAGCTTTAGCAATAGAGTTAATTTGCGTTTGTTCATCTGTTTCATCAAATTTTTCTATACCAATAAAATTTTCTTCCTGAAAACGCAGTTTTACAGCAGCCTGTTGGCCTCCTTCTTCACACTCAACAATTTCTGCATCTAAAAGCTTTAATCGGCGCACTGCCATAAAATAAGTTAACCCATCCTTAAAAGTCGCACTATTTTAACTTTAGCAAACAATTTAAGTCTAGTTAGTTTTTCCTTAAAATTTTATCAATACAAACTTTTGACCTTGATTTCTAAGTTAATTAGTTAGACTCCAAACAATCAGCATAATTTATACAACTTAAAAATGAACTTTAACCTAAGTGTTAGCGTAGGGTGTTGGCGTTTCTTTTAAAATATATAAATCTAAAATCAATTTTTTAGTTTTTATTAAACATATTTAAGCTATTCTATATGTTGCATTTCAGCTATTAAATCATTAGCTATTGGTTAGAGTTAGAAATGAGATTAGAAAATCTAGAAAAAATAAATAAAATACTAGAAATCGCACTAGAAAAATTACCTAGTGAAAGAAAGACTTTTTTAGATGAGTTTTGCAAAGGTGATGACTTATTAAAACAAGAAGTTGAATTTTTCATTAAAGATAATAAAGACTTAAATAGCTTTTTTTTCTCCCCTTCATCCCAAAATCTTACTCCAGAAAATCAAAATAAAGAGCAAGAAGCTAAAAGCAAAGAAACCCAAAAAGTATCAAATAGATTAATTGGGCGAGTCCTTGAAGAAAAATATAGAATTGAGGAAAAACTTGGACAAGGAGGAATGGGAGAAGTTTACCGAGCCAAAGATATACGTCTTGGGCGTGAGGTTGCAATAAAAGTGCTACCTGAAGGAATGTCTGAAAATGACTCTTTGGCTAGATTTCATCGTGAAGCACAGGCTTTAGCATCTCTTTCTCACCCTAACATTTTAACTCTTCATGACTTTAACACTGATGCAGATATTTCATATGCTGTTATGGAGTTACTAGAAGGCGAAATATTACGCGCTAGTATTGGAGTATCTGGAATGCACTGGTCAGAAGTTGTAAAAATTGCATCTTCAATAGCTGAAGGACTCTCTGCTGCTCACTCTAAAGGCATCATTCATCGAGACTTAAAACCAGAAAATATATTTATTACTTCAACAAAAGTAGTTAAGATTTTAGACTTTGGTCTAGCGCGTTTAGAATCTTCCCAAGAACCAAATAACAATAATTCAGATACCCTATCAGACAGCCAGAATTTTGAGGTAATACCAGCAAAAACTAACTCTACCAGACTAAATAACAGTTCCATTGATACAATAAAAAGAATATCTACCCCTGCAAGCTTAATAAATGACTTTAATAGCCAAACCTCTAATGATGTAAATACAAAACCAGGAGCAATAATGGGAACAATTCCTTATATGTCTCCTGAGCAAATAAAAGGCGATAGAATAGATGCTCGCTCAGATATATTCTCATTTGGTTCAATGCTTTATGAAATGCTAACAGGTCTTAAACCATTTCCAGGAAATTCTATGTCTGAAGTTATGACAGCCATCCTTACACACACCCCAACTTTACCTGAAAGCATACCTGAAGATTTAAGAAAACTAGTTTTATCTTGTTTAGAAAAAGAAAAAGACAAGCGCATCCAATCAGCAACCGAGTTATTAGAAAAACTAAAGAAAATATCTAATAAAACAAAATTCGTGCCTTGGTATAAAACAAAGCTTGCTTTAAGTGCTTTAAGTATATTATTTACTATTGTTATAGTTCTTACAGGGCTTTTTATATATCAAAAGGAATATCAAAAAGAGAGCATTATAAATTCAATAGCAGTGCTTCCTATTTCTAACGTAGCTGGAAATCAAGATACAGAATACTTAAGCGAAGGTATAACAGAAAGCATAATTAATTCCCTATCAAAGTTGCCAAAACTCAAAGTTATGGCAAGAAGCACAGTATTTTATTACAAAGGTCAAACATCCAACCCACAAAAAATAGGTCAACAACTACAAGTTGATGCAGTAATGACAGCAAAGCTTATTCAACAAGAAGATAGGCTAATAATTCAAACAGAAATAGTTAAAGTTGCAGATGGTTCTAGGATATGGGGCGAAGAGTACAATAGTAAAATGTCTGACCTTGTAGCACTACAAAACAAAATTACTTATGATGTATCAAAAAAACTCCTACAACGCTTGTCTAAAGAAGATGAACAGAAATTAGCCAAAAACTACACACAAAATTCAGAAGCTGAACAACTCTATAAAAAAGGGCAATTCTACTTAAATAAACGTTTGGCAACAGAGTTTAAAAAGGCAATTGATTATTACCAACAAGCAATTGATAAAGATCCTAATTATGCCCTAGCGTACACAGGTATTGCTGATACTTATGCTTTATATTGTGAGTACCAATCAGGATTAGCAACCGAGTTATTGCCAAAAGCAAAGGAAGCAGCACTTAAGGCTATTGAACTTGACCCAAATCTAGCTGAAGCACACGCCTCACTTGGACAAATCCTTAAAGATTATTTTGATTTTGCAGCCGCTGAACAAGAATTTAAACGTTCTATTGAACTTAATCCAAACATTGCTACTTCTCATCAATGGTATAGCGAATTACTTATTGCTGTAGAAAGACATGAAGAAGGTTTAGCACAATCACGCCGCGCACTTGAACTAGATCCTTTATCATTAATTGCAAATCGTGTACATGGTGACAATTTAATTTATGCAGGCAAATATGAAGAAAGCATTTCGCAGCTTAAAAATACTATTGAGTTAGATCCAAATTTTTCTTCTGCACATTTTTATCTTTCTTTTGCTTATGAACAAAAACATATGTATCCTGAGTCAGCAGAAGAACATGCCAAGTGGCTTGAATTAATTGGGAAGCCAAAACAAGCTCAATTAATTCAAGAAGCTTTTGCTAAAGGTGGATGGCAGCTTTATCTTCAAACTCTTATAAAAGAAAATGAAGAAATATATAAAGAATACGCAAGACCTTTTACATTAGCTGCGTTGTATGTACGTGTTGGAAAAAAAGATGAAGCCATAGAGCAACTTAACTTAGCCTATGAAATGCGGGATTATCGCTTAACTCTTCTAAAGGTTCGTCCTCCTTTTCCTAGCTTAAAAGACGATCCCCGTTTTCAAGATCTTTTGCGTCGTATCGGCTTTCCATAAAAGCTATTCTTTATAGCTGCATTGGAATTTTGATAAAAACCTAGGCAAAAGATTAAGCATTTTGCCTAGGTTTTGAATAAGACTTAAAATAAGTTTTGTTATTTGCTAGTGTAAAACTTTACTTTGGAAATAAGCCTCTTTTACTAAATTTTGATACCTTGAAATTGTTGTCTACTATTTTTACTCTTTGGCCTAGTATCTTTCCATAAACAAAGTTTTTCTATAATACTTGATACTTCGTTAATATCTTTAGTTTGAAGTTGAAATAAAATGTCTTTGGGATTAGCTTCATAAAAAGTGCTAGCAATGTAGCAAATCTCTTTATCTTCAGTTAGTTGCCAATTTAGTTCTATTACACGTTCTACAGAAGGCCATGTGTCTAACCTCAAGATTGTATTTGTTTGATTTTTAATATGTTGGTTAAAAAAAGTTAGCTTTTCTGATTCTGTAAACAATTCGACATCAAAAAAACTATTGTGCCTAACTGTCCATCCTCCATGAATAATTAAACCTTTTAAGGGTAAAGATTTTTCATCAATACCTCCATTCTCTTGGCTAATTTTTAACATTGTTTTGTTTATTGCTTCTACTATTTCATCTTTATTTTTAGTTTGGCAAATTATTATTGGATCGTTATCCCGAAAGCTTCCTTTGATTATATCTAATTGGAATTCTCCTTCAGGATCGTCTTCTGGTATCCAACCCATATCAAGAACCCATTTAGATTTTTCATGTTGAGCAAATATTAATTCTGCTTCAAATATCGGCCAACTATTTTTATCTTTTGGCAAACCTTCTGTTTCATTGGTTATTGGCTCAACATCAAAAAAAATATTCTTTGTAATTTGCCACCCAGCAGGAATTTGTAACTTTTGTAATATAAGTTTTCTATCTTTATTCATTTTCACTACTCCTGTGCATTAGGTACTACTTTTTTTACTTGGTTAATATCAGCAGGAAAACTATGACGTGTTGAAGTGCCATTATTTCCCAATTCTACACGCATCCACTTGGTTGGTTTCCTGTGTTATATCCTATTACATCATCAAATTTATGAAAGAAATAGTAAGTTTCTTTGCCATCGCCTTTGATAAATTGGCCTGAATCTATAGCTTTCCAAATAGCTTCTTTTTCCATTGCTTCTACCTTAAGCCCAGGTAAGTATTGTGCTGCTTTTTTTCCAGTTTGGCTAAGTTCTTTTGCTTGTTGTTCTGTTTTAGCTTTAAGATGTTTATCTCCATGATCTGACCATTTTGATTCATGAATTTTTTTGCGAAATCCTGCTCGATCAATTGAACCACCATGAACAACTTCCTCTTTTTTACTAACAGTTAAAGTTTCATTAAGTTTTTTTGCGCGAGCAACTTCTTCTGGGCTTCTAGCTAAGAGATTGAGATCTTCAGCTTGTTTTATACCAGAATCTAAATCTGTATTGACTTTAACTTTAAACCCTTCAGGAGTAACGGCTTCAACTTCTTGAGCAACTGTAGAAGTATTAGGTTGATTTTTGGCTAAGTTATCAGCATTTATGTTTTTTGATAAGCTATATGCTCCTAAGCCACCTCCAACTATACGCAAACCTTGTTCAAGATAACCCATCTCTCTATATTGACCATTAGTTTGCTCTGTTGGATCAACTCCTGCTAAACCTGTCCCAATATTGTAAGCTGATTCTACTCCTACTATGGTTTTACCTACTGGATTAGACAGTAGTTGTTTATCTACATTTCCACCAATTACAGTTGCCAATCCTAAAGTTGTTCCTAGTTCTTCATCACCAATACGGCTACCTTTATTCCAATATTCGCTTTCTTTTGCTAACTCTAAACGAGGAACTACAAGGTTTGAAAGGTCTATGCCATTCATAGCGGCAAGTCCTCTTATTGGCTCAGTTGCACCATTAATTAAATTGGCAGGTGCATTAATTCTAGCTGCAATGTAACCTTTCATCAGATCGTCTACATATTTTGTACCGTTTTCATAAGCTTGATCTGCTACTTGGCTACGTGTTTGACGCTGTGCAATAATGGTTTCTAAACCTACAGTTTTGGCTACTGCTAAATCATACTGGCTAACTCTTGCTGTTAATTTACTATCAATTGTATTACTACGTAATTCTGTTAAAGAATTTTTAAGACTAAAATCTTTGCCAGTTGCATTTTTATATTCTTGTTGAAATAATTTGACTTCTTTATCAGTAACATTATTAATTCCAACTTCTCTTAAAGTCTCTTTAATAAAAGTATTTTCGTAATCTGAAACTGTAAGCTTATTAGAATCAATAGGTTGATTATTACTATCTTTTGGTAAGGAAAGGGTTAAAGGATAATTTTTATCTTGGCTAAATTCCTTAATTTGACTTAGCTTGGTAGATAATGTAGAGGCTGGTTGAGTTTGATTGTTAGGAACTTTTGCTAGTAGATTGTTTTTCAACATATTAGCAGACATATTGTTGTTTTGAGTTTTGCTTTCCAAACTTCCAATATTTTGGTCAACATTATTGATATTATTGACACTATCAGACTTAGCGACGGTTGATTTTGTTTCTGAAGATAAATTAGTAGATTGTGCTTGAGTATTATCTATAGTATTTGGATCAGGTGAATTAATAGGGTTTTGGCCGGATAATGAGTTTATATTCATTTGGCTACTCCATTCTGCATTAATTTAAGTTTATTAGCTTGATAGTTGCCGCAAAACTTGGGCCAAAATTAAAATTTATCTTTTGTTCTCCTAACTTATTGATTTTATTAGTTATATTGGTTATTTATGTCTTAGAGTTTTTTCTACTAACTGCCATTTTTGGCAGCCAGGTTTGGCAGCTTTTTACTTACTTTGCCAAAAATGACATATCATCTAAATAAAAATAGCCTAGCGATAAATCGCTAGGCTATTTTTATTCGACTACTTACCTAAGTTACTAAAACATAAAGCTACCCATATTGGAGCTAACACCGTCAACAACAAGGCGAACGCTATTGCTAGAGCCTTTAATTAAGTTGAGCTTTTTCTTGTTGCCTTTGATAGTAAATGTAGTGTTGGTGACACTACGAGGTGCTATTGTGATTAACTTGTCATTGATAAATAGCTGCAAAATGTTAGCACCATTAGACATAAAGCCTATGCCATTGATGGTCAAGATCTTAGCTTGAAATGAAGCTTGGGTAATGGTTGGGTTGATTGTAAATTGAGCCGTTGCTTGACCTGTGTTTCCTGCTGAGTCTGTTGCTGTTATTTGTACTATTGCTTGTGGTGTTGTTTAGCTTAACCCAGCAATATTATTGAGTGTAAAACTACTATCTGTTGCTCCAAAGCTTGCTACTTGAGTAAAGCTTTGTCCGCCGTTGAGCGAAAGCAATAAAGCTTGAGACATAACAGCCCTATTATCAGTGCTTTGCCAGTTGACTTGGATAGGTTGACCTGCCATAACTTGTTGATTTGTCGTTGGTTGGCTTATTGTCACTGTTGGAGCAACATTGTCAACTGCCGATTGAATGCGGAAGTTGTTAGCCGTTATTGCTTGAGACATATTTCCTGCCGCATCCCTAACAATTAGGCGAAGGCGAGCTTGATTTGTTTCCAGTGTCATTGGTATTGCAAAATTAAAGCTTTGAGTTGAACCAGGAAGCCCTGTTGCTAGTGTGGTTGTAAAAGTCGCCCCTCCATCAGTTGAAAGCGACAAGTCTTGAGAAGCCACCCTACATTATCATTTGACATCCAACTTATTGCTAAATTGCTGCCACTGTTGAAGTTTTCGCCACCCATTGGAGCAATAAAATTAACTGTTGGGGCTTGAGTGTCGCCCGGGTTTCCTCCACCCATTCCAATAGAGAAATTGCCACTAGCAGAACTGCCCCTCCTAGCACCAAGATCCCCTGCCGTCACCCTTATTTGAGCGTTGTTTGCTACTTGGATATTTGGCACTATCCAAGTAAATTCCCGTGCATCTGCTGTTAAGTTTTCTGCTCCCGCAATTGTGCTAAAGGTTTGCCCACCGTTGGTTGATAGTTCTACCCTATGATTAGCCAGCGCAAAACTTTGTGCTGCAACCGTTGTTTGCCACTGGATTCTTACATTTTGTCCCGGTGTAAGTTGTTGATTAGCCAGTGGATTTGTCACTTGCACCGTCGGCGGTTGTCCTATGTTAAAGTTCCCTGCAATTACTAAACCTCCTCCAATTGCACTCTGTGAAACATTGAAACGTTCAATAAAAGTAATAACAGAACGTGTTGCTATATCAAAAACAATAGTACCTCTAAACTCACCAATATAAAGCAGTCTACCATCTGATGAAAGCTTAAAGTCTTGAACCGTAGAATTAAAAATAGGATTAAAAATACTAGTTAGTTGATTAGAACGAAAATCAAATACAGAAATATTAAAAGCATTAAATTGCCCAACATAAAGTAAATTTCCATCAGGGCTAAAAAGCAAAGATGGAATATCAAAATTTGAAGGAACAGGAATATTAAAGCTATTTATGACACTAAGAGAATCTGTATTGATAACAGTAATAGTATCTCTAGCACCATAACACAAAACTCTGTTATCAGGTGAAATAGCTAGTTCCATAGGTCTAATTTCTATTGGCATAGCTGCTGGTAAATTAAAAATATTTCGGATAAACCTTCTTGCTTTAACATCAAAAATACTAATGTTAATATTCTGCGAACTCTGTAATGAAACGTAAGCACGATCTCCATCAGAACTAAAGACTATACTTCTAGGGTTTGCAGACAAAGTAAAAGTAGTAATAGTTTGTAGTGTATTTGGATTAATCAAAACAACTCTTAAATCATTTAATAATACCCATAACAAACCATCTGTTCCTATTTTTACATTGGTAACCATAACATCATCAAATAAAGTACCTATTGCCATTCCTCTTTCTAGATCAAAAACTGTTAAGCCTTGTCCTTTAAAATTATAGTCATGTGTTACAAAAGCTCTTTTTTGATCAGGCGTTATTTCTAAAATAAAAGAAGGTTTATTAAAAGGAACTCGTATTAATTCTTGTAAAGTTAACCCATTTACTATGGAAATATGACCATCTGAATTTGAGTAGATATTGCTATTTACAACTCTATAAATAAGAGGAGAATTATCTAATTGTTGACCAAATACCAAAAATGAAGTTAAATTGATTATTATTACTAAATAAATTATTGACTGTAACAATTTTAGCATTAAAAATCTCCTTTACTAAGGTCTAATTATAAGTAGAACCAATACTTACAATTCTTACTGTTAACAAAAAAGAATAGCCTTGAGGATCTAATCCTATTGCTGATTTATTCCCTGTTTTTAGTGAAGCACATCCTGACTGGGGTCTTGTTGATTTGAAGCTATACTTTAAAGTATATCCTCCATTAGCTAATGGACAACTCACATAAACCCCAAAATCTTGGCAATTCCCTGCTATTTTACAATCTCCACTTGCGACAAATCTATACGAGTAGGACAGCGCCCAGTACCAGCTTCAAAATAGTTACCATTACTATCAACATAGCCAGATTGAATACAATCTTCTCCTGTACCATTGATAACGCCAGCAAGAGCATTACTACAAGTTGTCATAAAAGGTTCTTTTCGATCACAAGCATTGCCAGCACCGTTAAAATTGTCAGGGATGAATTGATTGGTTAGAACTACGTCAAAGTAAATAACAGTGCCGCTTGTAATGTCATCATAAGAATGACTTTCTACGTCGGCACGCACTAACCAATGATATTTTTCCGTGTCTATTGTTGTAAGACCTCGTTTGGGAAACTTTTCTTGTCCTACAAAGGTTGCTCTCAATGTGTAGCTGTAATCATTTTGGGCTTGGCGGATGATGTTTTCTCGAAGTTTGTCAGAGCCTTTATCATCTGACGTAGTATTACCAAGATTAATTCCTTCTAAAAAATTAATCGTTTGGTTGGTATCTCCTTTTAAGTCATTAAATAACACTTCAGGCTCACATAACCCATACTGGCCTGCTAGGTCGCTATCTGCTGTTCCTGCTGATGATGGCGCGGTTAGTTTCCCTTGGCATACATAACTAGTTGAGCCTTGTGCTTTTCTTTAGTGGTCTACCAATTGGGTTTGTACTCTCTGATACACCTGGTCAACTATGTAATTTCTTATTGGGCCTGATGTTGATAGGGCTATGTCTTTTTTCATAATTATAGTAATAATAGTCATTAAATAACAATAGCCTAGTAAACTGTTGCTAGGCTATTAGTTTAAGGTTATTGCTAAGTTAGAAAAATTAAATGATTAATTAATCAAAAAGCTCGTCAATAGATATTCTCCAACTTGGTAAAGCAGGTTCAGCATCAGCAATTTCACCAGAACGAAAAATAATTGGGCTATCTGGTGCGTCCTGATTCGTACCCAGTTTTTAATAAATAGCGAAAAAAAGTAAAAAGAAGCCTTAGCTTAAAGAATTAAGCCTAGAATTATTTTAAGAATTAAGTTAAAAATAAAATCAAAATAAAATCAAAAATAAAGCTAATTACTGAGAAGATAAAGGCTGAAAATCTAACTCAACAAAGCCAGCCAATTCAGCAAATTTAGCTAAAGAAAGCCAACTGAGATCCCTGCGGCCATCCTTGTAAGAACGACTAAAACGAGAAACAAAATCCAAGCTATGAATGGCTAAATTGGAAAAACTTAAATAAAAAGCCAAACTCAAAATAAGCCAAAGCCGTTCTAGCCGGCTAGCAGTGGCTAAATGCAGTTTATAAAGGGAAAAGTTGGTTTTGAGGTCTCTATTTTGTTGTTCAACCCAAGAACGCTTACAATAAGTAGCAAAAGCTATGTCTACTATCTTAGAAGAACAAGCTAAATAGAGCTTTTGAGCTTTTAGTTCTCCACAATTTACCAAACACACTCCACTCACTACTAATTGTTCTTCTCCCAATTTAGCATACTCTATTTCTACTATTTCATAGTCCCACAACGGCCATTCTTCTAACTTTGCTGAAATTGTTCCCCAAGTTAAAATGGTGTTCTTCTTCAGTCTTATTACTAGGTGTATATTTGGGTATAATTCATTTTCTCCTAAGTAATCAAATTTTGCAAACCCCTCTATCTGCTATTACTACCAGTTCTTGTTTGCTTTTTACCATTGCTACCAACGCATACCACATCGTCATCTCTATGGTTGTTTGCCTTCCTTTCATTTCATCTTCTTGCACTGCTATTGCATATATTGGAATTGCCCCTTCCTTCTGTTACTAGGCTGCTCCAATACCCAATAGTATCCTACCTTTGTCCAATCTACTGTTATTAGTACTATTTCTAGCTTTTCTTGTTAAATGTTTATACATCGCTTTTGCACTTTCCCCATACTTCCCACTTTCATTTTTCCATTAGCCTATGCATTCTTTTTAACTGACTTCTAAAATTTGTTTCTTCATCTAATACTGCTATTCCTCTACTTATTCCTGATAGCGTTGCTTCTTTTTACGCACATTAATCCTTTTTAGTGCTTCTCCTATTGCTTTTACTCTCGCCTTGTTGTTTTCATATCCGTTTTTTATTAATATACTCATTAACACACTTATTTTGAGGCTTTCGTCCTTTTTTTCATTTCTTTTCCTATTAATTAATCAAAAGTCTTCAATAGGTATTCTCCAATTGGTAAAAGTGTCAGCATCAAAAATCTGTCCAGAACGAAAAATAATTGGGCTATCTGGTGCGTCATAACAATACTTGTAAATAGTATTAACACTTAATAAATCAACATCCCAAACTACTCTTGTGCCAGAAGCAAAATAATCTGCTCTTTTTTGCTTCATCTTTTCTTCTTCAGCTACTCCATAATCATTTTCACTTCTAACTTCTACTGCAAAAATAGGCGCACCTTCTAAAAATTTCATTCCTGTAGCTTTACCGACGTAATATGCTGCATCTGGGCTAAAAGATGTTCGGTTAGGTAGATTAACTATAAATCCTACGTTATCAGGTATTGCATACCCTGTTCTATACTGTTTTTCATACTGTTTTAGACTGTTATATATTTGTCCTGCTACACGTCCTGGTAAAAATCCTGTTGGGGCCATTTCTATTATTTTTCCATTAATTATTTCTGCTTTTCTGTTTTCTACCAATTTATATAACTCATCTATTGTCGTATCTATTTGAATAACCATTGTTTACAACTCCTAAAACATAAAGCTACCCATATTGGAGCTAACACCGTCAACAACAAGGCGAACGCTATTGCTAGAGCCTTTAATTAAGTTGAGCTTTTTCTTATTACCTTTGATAGTAAATGTAGTGTTGGTGACACTACGAGGTGCTATTGTGATTAACTTGTCATTGATAAATAGCTGCAAATTGTTAGCACCGTTGGACATAAAACCTATGCCATTGATGGTCAAGATCTTAGCTTGAAATGAAGCTTGGGTAATGGTTGGGTTGATTGTAAATTGAGCCGTTGCTTGACCTGTGTTTCCTGCTGCGTCTGTTGCTGTTATTCGTACTATTGCTTGTGGTGTTGTTAAGCTTAACCCAGCAATATTGTTGAGTGTAAAACTACTATCTGTTGCTCCAAAGCTTGCTACTTGAGTAAAACTTTGTCCGCCGTTGAGCGAGAGCAATAAAGCTTGAGAGATAACAGCCCTATTATCAGTGCTTTGCCAGTTGACTTGGATAGGTTGACCTGCCATAACTTGTTGATTTGTCGTTGGTTGGCTTATTGTCACTGTTGGAGCAACATTGTCAACTGCCGATTGAATGCGGAAGTTGTTAGCCGTTATTGCTTGAGACATATTTCCTGCCGCATCCCTAACAATTAGGCGAAGGCGAGCTTGGTTTGTTTCCAGTGTTTGAGGAATTGCAAAATTAAAGCTTTGAGTTGAACCAGGAAGCCCTGTTGCTAGTGTGGTTGTAAAAGTCGCCCCTCCATCGGTTGAAAGCGACAAGTCTTGAGAAGCCACCCCTACATTATCGTTTGACATCCAGCTTATTGCTAAATTGCTGCCACTATTGAAGTTTTCGCCGCCCATTGGAGCAATAAAATTAACTGTTGGGGCTTGAGTGTCGCCCGGGTTTCCTCCACCCATTCCAATAGAGAAATTGCCACTAGCAGAACTACCCCTCCTAGCACCAAGATCCCCTGCCGTCACCCTTATTTGAGCATTATTTGCTACTTGGATATTTGGCACTGTCCAAGTAAATTCCCGCGCATCTGCTGTTAAGTTTTCTGCCCCTGCAATTGTGCTAAAGGTTTGCCCACCGTTGGTTGATAGTTCTACCCTATGATTAGCGAGTGCAAAGCTTTGTGCTGCAACCGTTGTTTGCCACTGGATTCTTACATTTTGTCCCGGTGTAAGCTGTTGATTAGCCAGTGGATTTGTCACTTGCACCGTCGGTGGTTGCCCTATGTTGAAATTGCCTGCAATTACTAAACCTCCTGCAACTGCCTTTGTGAAACATTAAACGTTCAATTGTTTGAATTATAGAACGTGTTGTTATATCAAAAACAATACTACCTATAAACTCACCAATATAAAGTATTCTACCATCTGGTGAAAGTTTAAGATCTTGTATAGTAGACTCAAAAAAGAGGTTAAAAATACTAGTTAATTGATTAGAACGAAAGTCAAACACAGAGATATTAAAAGCATTAAACTGCCCAACATAAAGTAAATTTCCATCAGGGCTAAAAAGCAAAGATGGAATATCAAAATTTGAAGGAACAGGAATATTAAAGCTATTTATGACACTAAAAGAATCTGTATCAATGACAGTAATAGTATCTCTGCTACCATAACAAAGAATATTTCTATCAGGTGAAATAGCTATTTCCATTGGTCTAATTTCTATCAAAAGCTGCAGGTAAATTATTAATATTTCTGATAGACCTTCTAGCTTTAACATCAAAAGTTATAATATTGCTATTTTGTAGGGAAACATAAGCACGATTTCCATCAGAACTAAAAGTATACTTCTAGGGTTTGCAGGCAAAGTAAAAGTAGTAATAGTTTGTAAAGTATTTGGATTAATCAAAGCAACTCTTAAATCATTTAGTAATACCCATAACAAACCATCTGTTCCTATTTTTACATTATTAACCATAACATCATTAAATAAAGTGCCTAATTGCTATCCCTCTTTCTAAATCAAGAACTGTTAAGCCCTTGCCTAAAAATTGCGAAAATGTGCAACAAAAGCTCTTTTTGATCAGAAGTTATTTCTACAATAAATGAGGTTTATTAAAAGGAACTCGTCTTAATTTCTTGTAAGTTTAACGCATTAACTATGAAAATATAGCCATCTGAACTTGCAGAAAGATTGCTATTTACAACTCTATAAATCATAGGAATATCATTAGATTGTTGTGCAAATACAAAAGATTTTGTTAAACAGAGTTAAAAGTAAAATAAATTATTAATTTTAAAATTTTAAGCATTTTGAAAACTCCTTAATAATGAATTAGTAATTAATTATAAGTAGAACCAATACTTACAATTCTTACAGTTAATAGAAAAGAATAGCCTTGAGGATCTATTCCTGTTGCTGATTTATTTCCTGTTTTTAATGATGCACATCCTGGTTCAGCTCTTGTAGATTTGAGTCTATATTTTATTGAATATCCTCCTCCTAGCTAATGGACAAGTTACATAAAGCCATTGTCTATCATGGCACCAATTATCAGGCAATCCCTTGATCGCAAACAGCGCCTTGTCCAGAATCATAATAAGTACCATCAGGTGTTGTGTAACCAGAACTAACACAATCTTGTGGATTTGTTGCACCAACAACACCAGCACCAATGCTAGTGCAAGTTGCCATAAAAGGCTCTTTTCGATCGCAAGCACTGCCAGCACCAGAAAAATTGTCAGGAATGAATTGATTGGTAAGAACTACGTCAAAGTAAATAACAGTGCCGCTTGTAATGTCATCATAAGAATGACTTTCTACGTCGGCACGCACTAACCAATGATATTTTTCTGTGTCTATTGTTGTAAGACTTCGTTTGGGGAATTTTTCTTGTCCTACAAAGGTGGCTCTCAATGTGTAGCTGTAATCATTTTGGGCTTGGCGGATGATGTTTTCACGAAGTTTGTCAGAGGTTTTATCATCTGAGGTAGTATTACTAAAATTAATTCCTTCTAAAAAATTAATAGTTTGGTTGGTATCGCCTTTTAAGTCATTAAATAACACTTCAGGCTCACATAACCCATACTGGCCTGCTAGGTCGCCGTCTGCTGTTCCTGCTGATGATGGCGCGGTTAGTTTCCCTTGGCATACATAACTAGTTGAGCCTTGTGCTTTTCTTAAGTGGTCTACCAATTGGGTTTGTACTCTCTGATACACCTGGTCAACTATGTAATTTCTTATTGGGCCTGATGTTGATAGGGCTATATCTCCACCTGTTGCTAAGGCTATTTCTAATTGGGTGTCTTTTAGCTGCATTGTGGTTTTTGATACTGGGCCTATTATTGCTGCCGAACTTATTATAAAGAAGAAAAACGTTGCAAATAGGATGGCCCATCCTCGCGGACTATGTACTTTTCTAACAACTTTCTTTGCATACTTCTTAAGTTTTTTCACGGTAGATTTTTTAGCTACATTGTTATTGTTGCTCATGATGGTCTCCTATTCGATATTGCGTATAAAAATTGGGTAGGTTTGAGTAATTTTGCGAGCGATGCGTTCATTGCCCTGTATGGGTGGAACTTCACGAGAGAGTGAAACATCTACGGATGAAATATCATTTAGCCAAGAAACTATTGGGCTTATGGGTGTAGGTTGGGTTGTACCATCTTTTAACCGGTAGGTTACGGTTATTGAATCCGTTTCGCCAAGATTAGTTTCTGAGCCACCTTGAACAAAGAAATTGCCGTTGCCATCGGGTAGGATTGTCCCACCATCGTTTCTTATAAGTCTGCTGCCCATTTGATCTTGTTTGATATAGAAACTTGCTACTCTAAGAGGAACTAGGATAGAGCCAATAAGAAATCTTTGTGGAGCATCGGGAGCATTAGAAAGCCCTGGTATAGACTGTCCACAATCACCATTTGTGCAAAGATCATAGTTAAATTCTATAAAACTACGCCCGTTTTGACCTGGAATTACAGTTGAATTGTTAATGCTAGTAAGTCTAACTAATCGTGAACCTGGTTGGAAATTAATTCTTGAGTTTGGAATGTCGTTTCCTCCCTCGCTATATGGAGGAATAGCAACTAATAAAGCTAAATCGCCTGGCTGAAACATATTTGCATTTGGAATCCAAGGAAGCCCCAATAAAGTTTGGTCATCTGGGATATTTGGCGCAACGCCGGGTTGAGTTGGGGTTGGCGTTTCGCGTGGGCCTCTAGGGTTAGGGCTAGAAGCTGGGGTTGGGGTTGGAAAGCCACCTACAGGAACTTTTTGCTGTTGCTCTGTGCCATAGTCGGTATTAACTAAATTTCTCCCAGTTTTATCGTCTTTGCCATCGCCTTTGGTTGGGTCTTGATCATTGTTTCCGCTGTTTGTCGTCGTGCCGACATTTGGAACAGCTACTCTAACTCTACCTGTAGTTCCAGAGCCTATGGAAGCTTCGGCAATTGGCAGCCTTGGGATTTTTGCGTCAGCATAAACAACAGTAAAAGCATCAAAACCATTAACTTTGTAAGGGGTGATAATACCTAGACGAATTGGAGTAATTTTACCTGTAGCATCTGGTAGAACGCCTGCAACAGGAAGTGCAGGGATACTAAAAGCTTGTCCGTTAGAAGTTGCAAGCCCTCGTCCGGGAAGTGTTATTAAGGATTGTTTTAAGGATGATTGAGTGGAAAGCAATGAGCGTTCTACTTGAATAACTCGATCTTGGCGTTTGCTAGTTTTTAGAAATTGTATGTAAACACCTGCGGCAGAGGCCAAAACTACACTGCTAACAACTAAAATAACAACCCCTTCTAATAAGCTAAATCCTTTATTATTAATAAATAAATGTTTTCTCATAATACCCTCTAAAATATTTTATTTGGTGACAACTCCATCAGACTTGGTTGCATATCTGACTCGGACAATATCATTTGTATCTTGCTTAACTACAATTACATAAGATGTGACATCACTTGTAGTTGGAAAGTTCTTTTTTATAAGCCATTGACGGCGAAATTTAGCAATTGTTGAGTTGCTAGGATTTGGAACAGTGGATTTACTACAATCAAGTGTGTTAATAGTGCCTGTGCCTTTGTCAATATCATCAATTGGGTCAATTCCTCTACCATCTTTTCCTTTTGGGTTAGGTGGGTTAGGTGGATTAGGAGATCCTGTAGAGTTTGTAATCAAACAACCTGATTCATTGAGTAGATCAAAATAGCCTGGCATTGGGAAATTAGGGTCGATTGAGCCTATTTGGGTTTGACCATTAGGAATTAATTTAACTTGATTTGGAGTGTCATTAAATAACTCTGTAGTTTTTTGTGATGCAATCGCGCCAACATCAGCAAGTTTTTTAACAAATTGGCCGTTTTTAACACCTGTGATTAGCAATTTGCCTAAATTAATAAAAATTATGACTAGCAAAATTGCTGCAATCATATACTCAATAGCAGAAAAGCCTTTGTGGGTGCGGTTAAGCTTGTTTTTAAGTTTATTAAACATTGTTTATCCCCTAAATAGTTATTTGCCTTTTGATGATGGATTAAAAAGATTTTGTAAGTCGGTGCGAGAACGCCATTGTCCGCCAGAAAATTCTGCTACTTGAAAGTCACCATGTTTATCAACTAATAAAGCTAGTTGGCGGTTTTTGCTAAGAATAAAAATTGCGTGTGCTTCTTTTAATGTGCCTCCAAATCTATCAAAAGAAAAATTAGAGCTAGTGCTAAAACAAAACGGTTGATTAGAAACACAAATCACGGCTTGATTTTGATCACAGCGTGCTTGGCAACTTGAACCATTGTTGTTAGGTGGTTGGGTGGTGACTACTACGCCGCTATGAGGGCGAATATCAGCTTTACTTAAGGAAAAGTTAAGTTTTTCTGGGTCGTTGCTACCACGTTGAGCTTGGCGTTTAATATCAGCAAGTGAATAAGCCATTTCAGCGGCAACTTGTTCAACCTTTATACCTAAAGCAGCACTACCAAAATTAACGGATACGCCTATGAGAACGGAACTAATAATAATAAGTACAATTAGAAGTTCAAGAAGTGTATAGCCTTTTATATTGCTCATAATGTTAGATTTAGCATTCCACATTGTATTTTAAGATAAATAAAAACTAATAATTAAACAAAGGATCTCAAAATTAGTTCAGGTAGTATAACCTATATATTTTGCTAATAAAAGTAGATATCCTTAGTTTATTTTAGTGGAAAGCTATAACAAATATTATGCCTAAGTAGCTTTAGAGTAGGATAAAATTTTTTATTTGTTTAATCTGTTTATTTTCAAGTTATTAAATTTTAGCAACAAATATTAAAAAAACTTTATTGATTAATTAACTGTCATTTTTGGCAGACAATAAATTATTTAACGATGCCAAAAATGACAGACAGCATAAAAATGGCATTTTTACAAAATATTTCCTTATTGAAAACAAGTGTTTAATAAAGTTATAGTTAGCCAAAATTTTTGTTAGGTTAAGGATTATGGCTAAAAATCAAAGTAAAATTTTAGTTACTGGAACCCCTCCATTAACTCAAAACACGGCTGAATTGCTGCAACAAATGATTGAAAAGGCTTTAGATAGTAAGCTTACAGATGAACAAATTAAATTATTTCAAGATAGACTTATAATTGATTGGAAAGAAGCTAAAAAAGAAGTACGAGAATCTATTTTAGAATCAAAAAAAATGTTTCAAGCAATTAAGTCTGAAATAGAAGCTTTACCCTTAGAAAAACGCCCCTTTGCTTGGCGCGAATTTGGTCGGCAACTCTATATACACGCTGAAAGTGAAGGAAAAGAAGATCCGCTTGGACAATTAGTTAGCAATGTCTATCAAGCAAAAAATAAATTATTGGTTAAAGGTAATCCTCCACTCTCTCAACAGGCAGCAGAAAGTTATGTAGAAATGGTGGTGTTTATACAAGGATTAATAAAAAAAACTAAGATTAATTTGACCATAAAAGAAAAAGAAAATTTTGTTAAAGAACTAGAAACAAATTTTATTAATTATTCGCAAGAAATTAAACAAGAAATTAGCCAATCTGACGCTTTATGGTCTCAGTTGCGCTATAATTGGAAGCAGGCTAGCAAGGCAGAGCAAGACAATTTCTGTAAAGAATTACAAGAACATGTAAATAGTAAAGCTGTACAAAATAATAATAAAGTAGAAGAAAAAGTAGTTTCTACTGATAATAATTTGTCAGAAAGTAATGAAGAAAATTCTATAAAAGAAGAAGTGCCGACACCTAAACTTCTACCTCCACAATTTTTAAGTGCAATAAAAAATTTAAGAGCAAAAGCAGGAAAAATTTCTCTTTTTTCATCAAATAAAAAGGCTGATTAATTAATAAATTAATTAAATGTGCTAGGAGAAAGTATGGAAAAAAAAGAATATATGCCTCCAGATAGAATTTTTACTATAACTAAATTTTTATCCCCAGCAGAATGTGATGAATATATTGCTATGAGTGAAAAAATAGGCTATGACATAGCAACAATTAATGCTGTTGGAGGTCATGTCATTCGGCCAGAAGTTCGCAATAATAACCGAGTAATTTTAGATGATATAAAATTAGCAGAAACTATTTGGCAAAAGTTAAAAGCTTTTGTGCCACCTGTATTTGAAGATAGACAAGTGCTAGGGTTAAATGAAAGATTTCGGTTTTATCGCTATACTCCAGGTCAGTATTTTAAGCCGCATTATGACGGTTGTTTTCGTCGTACAAATGGAGAACAAAGCCAACTAACACTAATGGTTTACCTAAATGATGGTTTTGTAGGTGGTGAAACTGGCTTTGATTTACGCTATCCATATTTTGATGTGACTATAGTTCCACAAAAAGGTATGGCATTATGTTTTGACCATTATCTTTTGCATGAAGGCAAAGCTTTAATTAAGGGACAAAAATATGTGCTACGCACAGATATTATGTATAGTGCTGCATAAGTAGTTGAAAATACTTTGTTTAGGAGCAAGTTCTTTTGGATAGTTTTATTATACTTAATATAATTCGGCCAGTTGTTTGGGTGCTTTTTCGGATTCTTTATAAAATAGAAGTTTATGGAATAGAAAATATTCCTACTACTGGCCCGGTAGTTGTCACCCCTAATCATATTTCTTATGTTGATCCATTTCTTGTAGGTGTAGCAATAAAACGACGAATTTTTTTTATGACTTGGGATCAGATGATGCAAATTCCTATTTTAGGCTCTTTAGGTCATTTATTTGGAGCTTTTCCTGTAAAGTTAGATGGGCATGACCGTTTTGCTATAAAAAAAACTCAACAGCATCTTAATAATGGGCAAATAGTAGGAATTTTCCCAGAAGGTGGGCGCACAACAACAGGAAAGCTAGATCCTTTTAAGGTAGGAGCATTTCGGATTGCTTTGCGTTCTGGAGTACCAATAATTCCAGTAACAATTAATGGTGCTTATGATGTTTGGCCTCCTGGTCAAACGCTTCCGCGTTTAACAGGTAAAATAGTAGTTTATTTTCATTCAGCTATTTACCCGCCAAATTGTTCTGGGGCAGAATTAAAAAAATACATTCCAGAAATTTCTGAAAAAGTAAGAAAAAGCATTATTAGCACCTTGGAAGAAAAGCTAATTCCAGACGATGCTAAAACCATTTAATTAAACACAGAAAATAGGATTTGTTTTTAATGATAACTACTGGAAAAATACTGGGACATTATGAAATTGCTACTCAATTGGGCGTAGGTGGAATGGGTGAAGTATATCGGGCAAGAGATTTGCGCCTTGGTCGAGAAGTTGCTATTAAAGTTTTGCCATCATCTTTAGCTAAAAATAGTGAAGCTCTTACCCGTTTTGAGCGTGAAGCCCGCGCTTTAGCTACACTTTCACATCCTAACATTGTTACTGTTTTTGATTTTGGTGTTGAACAAGAAACTTGTTATTATGTTATGGAATTGCTTGTTGGAGAAACTTTACGCTCATATATTTCCCGTAATCGATTTACTATTGAACAAGCTCTTAATTTTGCAATTGTGCTAGCAGAAGGACTAGTAGCAGCACATGCTAAAGGTGTGATACATAGAGACTTAAAGCCAGAAAATATTTTTATTACTAGTAGTGAGCTAGTAAAAATCCTAGATTTTGGACTAGCACGAATTGATAGAAATGTACCCTGTGAAGAACAAGACATGTTGCCAACAATCAAGGCAGAAACAACACCTGGGACAATTATGGGTACAATACCTTATATGTCTCCAGAACAAGTTAGGGGAGAGTTTTTAGATTTACGAACAGATATTTTTTCTTTTGGTTGTGTTTTATATGAAATGTTAGTAGGCACTAGTCCTTTTTCCCGCCCTAATTCAGCAGAAATAATGGCTGCAATTTTGAAAGATAGTACCCCAAAAATTACTGGTTCAAACCCACTGCTTTTTTTAATAAATGATGTTATTTACCGTTGTCTAATGAAAAACCGAGATGAGCGATTCCAATCAATGAGTGAGCTATTAACAGCCTTAAAAGAAATATGTTCAGAACCTAAATCTGCTAGATCAATTCGTGCATCTGGTTCATCACGTTTATTAAGTACAACTACTTCATCCCAAAGTAAATTAAATAGCCGTTCAAGTAAAGCTAAAACACTTACAACAATTGCTATTTTGCCGCTAAAAAATGCTTGTGGTGATGTGGAAATGGAATACTTAAGCGATGGCATTACAGAAAATTTAATAGATAGTCTTGCACAGTTACCAAAGATTAAGGTAATTGCTCGTAGCGTAGTATTTCTTTATAAAGAGCGTCAAAGCAATTTACAGATAATAGGGCAAGAGCTAGATGTTTCTGTGCTTATAACAGGTCGTGTAATGATGCATGGGGAAGTATTAAATGTCAGAATAGAAATGGTTAATGTTGCTGATAATTCTCAAATATATGGAGAACAGTACCGACGCAAGCTTACGGATATTTTTTTAATACAAGAGGAAATTGCTACAGAAATTGCTGAAAAGTTAAAAGTTAAGTTAAGTGGTTCAGAAAAGAAAAAGCTAGCAAAACGCCAAACTAAAAAATAGTGAAGCCTATCAACTTTATCTTAAGGGTCGATTTTACTGGAATAAGCGTAGTCAAGAAGCTATAAAAAAAGCAATTAGTTTTTTTAATCAAGCATTAAATGAGGATCCGCTTTGTGCTAATGCTTATGCAGGGTTAGCTGACTGTTATGCTTTGTTAGGCAATTATGGTGCTGTTCCAGCAGACCAATATTTCCCTAAAGCAAAACAAGCTGCTCTAAAAGCATTAGAAATAGATGAACAATCAGCAGAAGCATATACTTCATTAGGAATGATCAAATATCGTTATGATTGGGATTGGGAAGGAGCAGAAAAGATTTTCTTAGAGCAATAGAGCTTAATCCTTCATATGCTACGGCTCATCAATGGTATGGTTGGTATTTGACTATGTTAGGGCATTTTGATCAAGCAATGGATGAAATGAAAATAGCTCTTAAGCTGGATAGTTTTTCTATACCAATTAATCAAGGTATAGGAATGGTGCTTTTATGTTCTGGTAAAGCAGATGAAGCACTTAAACAATTTCAAGAAACATTAGCAATGGATGAAAATTTCCACCCGCTTTATTTTAGTTTTGGGCTAGTTTATCAACATCAAAGGAGGTTTGATAAGGCAATAGAATCATTTCAGACAGCAATTAAAAAAGCTGGTAATAATCCTGGGTTTATTGCAGCACTTGGAAATGTTTTAGCTATGTCTGGCGATAGAGTTGGAGCAGAACGCATAATTGACGAGCTAAAAGAAATGTCAAAAACTACTTATGTCTCGCCTGCTGCTATGGGTCTTGTTTATATTGGGCTTGAAGAGCCTGAACAAGCTTTAGATTGGTTAGAAAAAGCCTATCCTGAGCGATCAGACTGGTTACTTTGGGTAAAGTCTGATCGACGTTATGAAGCATTAGAAGGACACCCTCGTTTTACTGAGTTACAAAAAAAACTAGGCTTAATTAGCTAAAAACCCATAAAAACTATTTCTTTAATTTATCCTTAAATTGTTTGCGAAACTTCATAACTTTTGGTGCAACTACGCCTAAACAATAGGGTTGATAGGTGTTGTACTTAAAATATTCCTGGTGATAATCCTCAGCCGGATAAAAGCTTGTACTAGGTGATACTTCTGTAACAATTGGATCGTCCCAAATTTTTCTTCTGTTAGTTCTTTAATTACTTGTTGAGCAATTTGTTTTTGTGTTTCATTGTGATAGAAAATTACTGAACGATATTGAGTGCCTGCGTCCATTCCCTGGCGATTTAACGTAGTTGGGTCATGAACAGTAAAGAAAATCTGAAGAACTTCCTTAAATGAAACTACCTTTGGATCAAAAGTTACCTGGACAACTTCGGCATGTCCAGTTGTTCCGCTACAAACTTGCTTATAAGTAGGGTTAAGTGTTGCACCACCTTCATAGCCTGAAATAGCACTTTTTACCCCCATTAATTCTTGAAAAACAGCTTCAACACACCAAAAACAACCGCCGCCCAATGTTGCTACTTCCATTTCGTTTTGTTGACTCATAGATTTATGACCTTGTTGATTAAGTACTAATTAAATTTTGTTTGATTTATTTAACACTAGCATTTTTCTTAACTCATATGGGAGTCTTTTAACCTGATTGTTCGCTGTGATTAAGAGCAAATAATCTTGAATTGATCGCTTTTTGTTATTTGGTTAGACCTCAAAACAAATTTTTTCAAACGCAGAAAAGCTTTTTTTACTTCTAGTTATAAAACAAAATTTTTTAAGTTTTGCTAGCAATTTTATAATTAAAATCCACGCTTGGACAAATACTTGGACAAAAGCTATCATAAAGTTTAATAAAGATTGGGAGTAGAAAAAAATGGAAGAAAATAAATTTGACACAGATTTAGAAGATAGCGATTTAACAGGGCTAGTTTCTAAAAAAGAAGCTGCCAAAATTCTAGACGTTTCAGAAAAAACGCTCCAACGACTCTCTAGCAAAGACAAAATCATTACAGTTTATAAGAAAAAATATCATGGTGGTTATACAGCCTACTTTCCACTTACTGAGTTAGAAAGAATTAAGGCCGCAAGGGAAAATAATGAAGAACTTCCTGTAGTAAAATCATCTGCTTTTCCACCATTAGAAGAACCTCCCCCACAACCACCAACTATAATTTTAGAACAACCTATAGTTGCAGCATCAGCAATAGAGTTAGTAGAAGAGCCTTTTCGCCCTTTACCTATTACATTGGAAGCTAAGGAAATTCTTAAAGAAGAAGCTAAAAGTAGTACAAACACCAAAGAAAGCATTAAAACATCAATATCTGCTGTAGAAGCTGCCGCAAAATTAATTTTGACGGTAGAAGAAGTTTCCATCTTAACTCATATACCTGAAAAGAACTACGTGAGGACTTAAAAAAGGTAAACTGCGAGGTCTATTTAAAGGACATGTGGAAAGTTAAACGCACTGATTTAGAAGAGTATGTACGCTCTATTTATGTTCCTAGACGAACCGACACTATAGAAGAGAGTGGAACAAATGAAATTGATCTAGGGACATTGGAGAAATAGTAATTTTTGGCTAGGAAAAATAAGCAATAAATTTATTTGTTTTTTGAAGAATCAGATTTATTAACTATATTTTTTAAGGCGTTGCTTACTGCATCAGCTAGATCGGCTAAATTGTTAACTTCTTTGCCAGATTTATTAGCCAAATCAGCTAGCGTTAAAAATTTATTTAGAACTTGCGAAGCATTTTCTTTTCTTGCCATTTCCAAATATTGCCATTAGCTATAAACTCTGGTGACTGTGCCAAAATAATGCGAATTGTGTTGCGATTTGGATAATGATTTTGTTGTTGTGAAAGTTTTTCATATAAAGCACGAAAATCTAATCCATTTGGGTTATTGCGAAGGATTTCGCTAAGAGTTTTTCTATAGGACTCACCTTGTTTTAACCTTAAATTTTGTAAACTTTCAGGATCAATATGTCTAGCTTCCTCTAGTTGTACTTGTCTATCTATTTCTCCTAGCTTAATTACTATAGCTTCAGCAAACCATGTTAGGTGTAACTTCCGACCAGATGTTTCCCACTCAAGAATTGTTGTTAAAAATTCTCCAAAAAATCGGTTTTGTTTTATGTCTAACCAAAGAAAATCTTCTTCTCCAGTATCAAAAAAAACACCTTTTACAGCAATAACATTGCTTTTATGACCAACAAATTTTGGATATCTAAACTGTGCTTGAGTAGGAACAGGTAAGTATTTATTATAAATATGAATAGTTCTTAAAACTTGTACTCAACTAATAGATGTATCTAAATGTTTTTCTATAGGAGGGTCAGGAAATTCTATAGTATTGCTATCAGAAATAGACAACTCGTTATTATTTTCTATTACTTCTATGCTCTTAAAGCTAGAGTTATTATTGACTTGCAAGACTCTAAAATGTTTTGGTAAGTCTAATTTAGGTACTAAGCTAGTAGGTAGCCATAAAGATCTTGCTATTTCTGACCAATCAGATCTTTGATATAAACAGCTTTCTAAAATATCAAGAATATTATCTTTTTCGCCAAATTTTTCATTTATATAAACTAGCTTGTCATTTATTTGATGTGTAGTAAGGGGTTTTGCTTGTTTTTGGTGAAGATGTAAGAATTTATCTAAAACTATATTTATTTCTTGTTGAAGTTCTGTTGGTAGCTTAATAATTGGCCTAGCCGTTAACATCAAAGCCTTATCATTTTGGGTAAAGCGAGCATCAGCAGGGCAAAAAACATAAAATTTATTTGAGCTATCAAGTTTACTTAATTCTTCCTCTAAATCCTGACCATTCCACATCCCTTTCCAAAGACGATCTACAAGCAGTTTATTAGCAAGACATTGATTAGATAAATGAAAATGGTTTAATCCATAAATCTCCCAAAACCTAGGATCTTCTCTAAGTCGAACATCTTCGCCGCTGTTCCATATTTCTTCTAAGGCTTCCTGCTCTGTAATGTATAGCGACTTCTAGAAAATTTACTAACTATTTGGTCTAAAAATTTGATTGGCTTGCGTGGATTTAGATAAAAATCTTTGTGTTGGACATATTTCATGGTGTATCTCCTGAAGGTATTCAGCTAATTGAGCCTGGCAGAGCTTCAGCACCAGCAAGGATATCTCGCCCTCGTGGTGTAAGCTGTATACTTGTATAGATACCTTTATCTTTTGAAAGCTGTCTTTCTATTTCCGATATATAACCATCTGCAATTAGACGATCAAAATAATGTTGTAATTTTTCATGGTTTAGAGCATTTTTCAAAACGCCAAAATGCTCTGAACGCCTAGCATAAGCTGGTAATTCATAGGTTTTGCCACCACTTTTTCCAAAACCTTCTCCAAGTAGCATTTTTTTAAGAGTCATTTTTCCATATTGACTATTATGGTCTCGAACAGCTTCTAAAATAGCTATTATGGGTTCAACTTTTAGCGGTTCTGGAGCAACTACCGCACTCATATTCCAAGGCACAGGATAGCTAGACGAACATAAATCACATTTACCGCAACGAGGCGAATTTGTGTCACCTGTTAGGTAATTGATTAAGTAAGCAGCCCGACATTCTCTTGAATTAACACTCATTTCAGCAAACTTAATCATATCTTTTAATCTATTATCAAATTGTTCAAAACGACTTAAAAAATCTGTGGCTATTTTTTTTAATTACATCTTTATTATTTGCATTAATTGAAGCGTTAAAACTACTACCTCTAGCATAAGCTCTAAAAATTAACTCTCCATTTTGTGCTAGTTTAGTTAACAACGCCTCTACAATGTATGGACTAAAGTTTGTTTTTTCAATTAATGGTAATGCTCGATAATAACAACGAACATTAGGCTTAGGCTAAATTCTTTTATAAGAACTTCAAATAATTCTTGTTCTGAGCTTGAGAGTTTATTAAGTATATCATCTAGGTCATTATTTAGTAATATAGTAGCTTCTAAAACAAAATCTTCTTCTCGTTTTATTACCCTCGGCTTGTTCTAAAGCATAGACAATTACTCTTAGTTTAGCTTCTTCAAAATCAAGTTCCCGTCACCATATTTTCAAATGAAGTAAAAACCTTGCCATCACTAGAGCGAACTGCACCATAAAAGTTAGCTGCTAAGATACGTTCAGCTATTTCTGAAATTTCTTCTACTGTAGGAATGCCTTTTTTTAGCTAAAAATCTATGTGTTCTTTGAGTTGCTGATGAATAAATTAAAATAGCATAAGCTTCTTTTCCATCTCGACCGGCGCGGCCTGATTCTTGTACATAAGCTTCTACAGAATTTGGATGATCATAATGGATAACAAATCTAATTTCTTGTTTATCAACACCCATTCCAAAAGCGTTTGTTGCCACTACAACTTGAATTTCACCTTGCATAAAAGTTCTTGGACATATTGACGTGTAGATGTTGGTAAGCCTGCATGATAGGCTTGTGCCGCAATATTGCGACTACGTAAAAATGTAGCAAGTCTTTCTGATTCCCGCCGTGTTGCAACATAAATAACGCCTGCTCCGCCTTTTTCAGAGTTGCTTACTATTTGTTGAGCTAGGCTTATTGTTAAAGCATCTCGGTCTTTTGCTGATGAAGGATGAAAAACACGAAAAACTAAGTTATCTCGTCTAAAATCCCCTGTCATTGTAACAAATGGTAAGCCTCTTTTCCTAACTCTAAGGTTTCTCTATTTCACTGCGAACAGGCGTTGTAGCCGTTGCTGTTAATGCTTGAATAGCAATATTTTAGTTGCTGGCAAAAGTGTAGCGATTTCAAAAATCAGGGCGAAAATCATGCTCCCAAGAAATACAATGCGCTTCATCAACTACAAGCTGAACTATTGGAAGTTCAGCTAAAAACATTCTAAAACGTGGGTCACGAAGTCTTTCAGGCGATACATATAAAATACGTAAGCGTTTATTTTTCGCCTCGGCTAAAACTTTCTTGTTCCATAGAAGTCATACCACTAACCAAACAGTTAACATATTTTACTTCTGCCTCATAGGCGTAATTTCTGAACTTGGTCACGAATTAATGCAATTAATGGTGATATTACTAGGGTAAGACCTGGGCGCACTAAAGCAGGCAACTGAAAAGTTAAACTTTTCCTGCACCTGTAGGGAAATAGACCTAGCAAGTCATTACCAGTTAAAACAGCGCGAACAATATCTAATTGATTTTTCTAAAACTATCAAAGCCCCAAACGCTTTTTAAGACTGCCAAAAGATGTGGCAAGACTTCTTTATCAAATTCAGAGTCAGAAAAAGTAGCTTTTTTAAGTGTATGTTCGGCTAATATGCGTTCTATTTCGTGTATTGCAACTGGTGGTAGTAGCGATTCATTAAAAGGCTCACCCATCCAATCACAAACGCGCTTGTACATATCTAAATCAGATTCATAACCAACCATTGGATCTGGCAATGAGTTAAGTACATCTGGGCGATAAGTTGCACCTCTAAGCCGTTTATCTAGAAAAATTACAACCCCGCGATCAGATTTTGACCTAATCAACCGTCCAAAGCCTTGCTTAAAAGTAAAAATAGTTTTAGGAAGAAAATAATCATAAAAACCATTTCCTCCGGCTCTTTCAACCGCATTCATTCTGGCAGATTCCAAGGGGTCGCCTAGAGATGGAAAAGGCATTTTGCTCATAAAAACAAAAGAGAGTGAGCGTCCTGGCATCTACACCTTCCCATAAAGATCTTACTCCAAACAAGCTAACTTCTTCACGTTTTTCAAATTCTTCTCGAAGTTTTGCTAAAGCACCTTCGCCTTGGCAAAGTATTGGGTAGCCCTTTTGATGTAGTGTTGAGCCTATTTGCTCATAAACCATTCTCATTCTTGATCGTGCAGTAAATAAGCCTAAAGTACGACCTCGAAAGTATGGAATAAATCTTAGTAATTCAGCAGCAACAGCTTGAGGAAATTCTTTTTTTAATGCCTCATCTCGCGGTGTTGGTAAATGTGCTGGCAACATAAGCAGGGCATTTTGTTTATAATCAAACACATGCGGCAAGATTTCTGTAACAACTTTGGTTTTTTGTAAACGCTCTAGTCCATTACGCCTTAAGAAAAACCCAAACTCATCTCCATGAGTTGCTAAAGTAGCAGAACAAAACACGGCTGCATCTAGCCTTGACCATAACCTATCATGCAGCAACGCGCTTACATCTATGGGTAAGCCTTCTAAAGTCCAAAACAATTTATTTTGTCTATCTGGTTCAAGCTTAATTACTCTAACGTAAGTTGTAGCTTCATAAAATTTCCAAAACCAATTTAATATTTTTTTAGCATCAAAAAGATCCATTGCCAAACTATAAGCAAGTCTAGCAACACGTTGACTGTTTCGATTGCTAGCTTTATAAGTTTGTTCAAAAACTATTTTAGCTAGATCCGTTAAAGCTGTAGAAAGTTTGTCCAATGTGTCAAGCAAAGCTATAGCAGACTCTCTTAAAGCAGGGCCGCCGGACGCGCTTAAGGATGAAGACCTTAGCTCTAAACTAACTCCAAAACGGGCGCGTTCAGCAGTTGAAACAACCGTATTAGCCCCAACAAATGTTTGAAGCCTTGTTGAAATATTATCAATATGTAGATTGCTTTCAAATAATGCTTGAGTAGTTTTTTTTAAGATTTCATTTTCTGCTGAAATGCCTATTTTACGAGCATTTGCTAAAAGTCCTGTGCGGCGTTTTTCATCATAAATAGCATAAATTAATCGGCGTAAATACTTTTCGCTAATTTCTTGTTTTAAAACAGAAGTTGCTGCATCTTCTAAATTATGTGATTCATCGCAGATAACAAAAGGAAATCAGTTCTGGCAGGCGGTCATCTTCAGTCATCACCGCTTGAGCAAGCAACAAGCTATGATTGACCACGATTATATCAGCACGAGAGGCATTTTCTTTTGCTCTGTCATAAAAATCTAATTTATTGCTTGTTTATCTGCTTGACTTGCACCTTTAGCCGACACATTGTTTTGAATAATAAACGGCTCGCCTTGGCTATCAAGATATTCATCCAGGCTTTCTAAAGTAAACCAAGTCGTTTCTAAATCACCAGTTGGGCTATCAATAGCTAGTGAAGTTAGTAGCGATAATGTCCAGCCACGCGCACGCGATAAAAAATCTTCTTCTACAGCATCCAGCAATTCTTCTTGTAATTTATTGATACTTAAATAGTTGCCACGACCTTTAAGAGTTACAGCCGTTAGATTTGGCATTAATTCTTGTAAAAAGGCTATATCTTTTTCTACTAATTGATTCTGTAGTATTTTAGTATAAGTTGATACAACTACAGCTTGGCTTTGGCTATGTGCTTGAAGTGCCGCAGGGATAAGATAGCCAAGGCTTTTTCCTGTTCCCGTGCCAGCTTCTACAACAGCAAATTGCTTTGTACGAAAAGCATCTGCGGCCAAGTGTGAAAAGCGTTTTTGAGAAGCGCGGCTATCACGTCCACGCGCTAGCATTTCGTCAAAAATTGCGTCAACTGCTTTGGTTTCTGCACCAATACCGCTAGCTTTGTTTTTTGCTGGTAGCAAAGGCAGTTGAGCCTTGCCTAACTGAGCTAGCACATTGTCTAAATCTAAAGGTTGTTTAGGTTTGTCTAGCAAATCGGCCCAAGGTTCATTTGCTTTATGTAAAAGCTCATAAATTAAAACTCCGGCTGGGTGGTTGTTAGTTTCTGCTAGCAGCCCTGAAACAACACCACAAAGCATTGCTACATCGACATCCGCACGATGCGCACCTTCCTGATATGAATTGTAAAGTTGTGCTAAATCTTCATTAGTATGGCGTTGACCTGGTTTTGGTGAAATATTCGTGCTAGCGGCAAAGTGTCAAGAAAAACTAAATCTTTAGGCAATTCTATGTTTAATCTAGCAGCAATATTAAGTAAAACAACCCTATCAAAAGCAAAACAATTATGTGCAATTAATGGATAGCCTTGAGTGCGCTTAAAAATTTCTTCTAAAGCTTCTTTTGGTTTGGTGCATTGCAAACATCTTTATCTTCAATTGTTGTAAGCTCAGTAATTAGTTGAGGAATATCAACACTTGGTTTTACAAATGTTTGCCAGCTTTCAACTTGTTTGTTGTTTTCATAGCGGGCATAGGCGATTTCTATAATTTCCGTTTCTTCGCTTTCTGCGTCTTTGCCAAGGGTTTCTAGGTCAAAGACTACATAGCAGCCGTGTTTCAAAGATGACGAGGTTTTTAATAGGGCTGGTTGTTCTACTTCAATTGCTTGAGCGCGGATTTTTAATTGCCAATGTCCGCCGCCATCAACCTCAAAGCGGTCTGGATGTCTAACAAGTAATTCTTCTAAGTTTTTTCGAGATATTGGACGACCTAATTTTTTGCTATTTCCAGTTCTAAAACTTCAAGTTGCAACCCACTAGCAGAATCAGTTAGCACTTGGCCTAGCATTTCTAATATTTTTTTTCGTCCACTGATGAAAAATTATTTCCTTAATTAAAAATATTATTTTGGACTTGCTGCTTGTAATATAAAATCTATTGCTCCTAGTAGTTTTGAGAGTGCTGTAACTGTATATCCATCAATATTTTTTGTAAAAAGTTGTGTCAATTAATTTACCAAATTTCCATAATTCTCCATCTGTTACTATTCCATACACAGGCAATAAATTATCTTCATTGATTTTTTGTGCTGCTACCAATTCTGCTAAACATTGCCCCAAAACCTTGTTCAAAATCATTCTTTTTAGCTTCTACAATTACTATTAATGGGGTATCTAAGACAGTTTTTCCTAAAGGAGATTTAGTAGCAATCATATAGTCAGGTGTACCACTTAATTTATCTGTATAGGTAATATATTTTTGAATCCAAAAAGAATATTTTTTCAATATTTTTATAAACTTCCAGAAAAATAGGTGTGACAATTAATTCTGTACATGACTTCCTGAAGTATAAACATCAATATTCTCTAAATTAAATTTTATATCTTCTAAGAAAGCTTGGGAGGCTTCAAAGGGCTGAATTTGAATAAAATTTTCTTCTTGGTATTTGATACCAAATTCTTTGTATTTGTGAAATAGTTTTATAATCGCTAAAAGCCATAAATCCTCCAATAACTTTTAATTAAAAAACTATGCCATCATAAATATCTTGCAAGGACAAATTACAGCCAATGCTATTTAATGTAAGGGTTACGGCTAGACCTGATATATCAAAGCTCTGCCATTCTCCATTGTCTTGTTTAACATAATGGGTAATTTGTGGCCTAACTTGAGAAACAAGCACGTATTCTTGCAGCGTTTCCATTGCTCTATAAGCTTGAAGTTTGCGCCCTCGATCCGCTACTTCGGTGCTTAAAGAAAGCACTTCAAAAATAACTGTAGGGTTAGCTAGTGTATCTATATCGGATATTTTCTCAAAAGCCATATCTCCACAAGCAACACTGATATCAGGATAACGATAAGGGGGAAAAGCTGGAGTATTAATAGCTATTTCGCTTGTAAAAACTTTGCATCTTCTACCTTTAAGTTGGCTGTAAAGCTCACCAAAGATATTTCCGCCAATCTGTGCATGCTCTTTAGTTCCGCCACTCATGCAAACAATATCGCCGTCCCAATATTCATAGCGGGCATGACCGACTTTTTCCAAAGCAAAGTATTCTTCAAGTGTGTAGTAATGTTTTGGATTTGCTGACATAAATTTTCACCCTTCTATTTCAATATTTAATAACTCGCGTAATGTGCTAAAAATTTCTTGAGTTGTTTTAGCCACTCTTTTCGCATTCTGGATAATTATCACCTAATTTTTGTTGTGTATCAGCAATAGTTTTACTAAAGAACATTTCCGCTATGTTTAAAACTTTGGCTACTTTTTCTAAGGTTTCTTGAGAAATAAACTTACCTTGTTCTTCTACAAGTAAAGGGCTGTTTTTATCGCTAGCCCATTCTTCAATTAATTCTTCAGGTGTGCGATTAGTGATTTTAGCTAAACCTTCTAGCATCAACCAAGTATCTATATTTATTTCAACATGGACGCTAAAATGTCGTTTGAACCGGCTCTTGAGGCACAATTTTATATTTATCCCACAAGCCATTTATTTAGCGTTTGACCAGACAAATTTTTTGTGAATTATTTTAATAAATTTTCTGCTTCAGCATAGTTGTAAATATAAATTCTGGCGTTCCATTCCCGCCCCTAAGCTTCACCCATTATTTCTTGAAAATATTTCATAACCAAATCTTTAGTTTCTTGTGGACTTTATCAAATCGTTCCAAGACCCGTCTAAGTTCAATGTCTGTTAGGCCAAATAAATGTGCTATTTCTGCATCAATTAAGCATTTTATTTCGTGTCGTTTATCTTCTTGAAAAACAGGCATTTTATCTTGCAGCAATGGTTTTAAGTCTGCAAAGCGTTCATCTGTGGTTATAAGCGATGCTACAAGTGATGCAACTCTTTCAACGTCCTGTTTTGGTGGTCGGAATAGGAAGTTGAGTAAGCATAAATTTTTTAATATTGTTGCTTCTAGCAATTTGTCTAACCCGCCATTCAATAACAAAACTATTAAGTATTGCTACAAGAAAGACGTTCAGCATTATTCCTGTAACCAGAAAGCTAATAAGTTTATCCCTGTAGCATAACCATAGAGTAAAACGCTGCACAACATACGGCGAGCTAATAATGTTCCTGCTACATCAGCACAAGCAATACGATATTGTCTGTTTGGCTCAGTTTGACGACGGAAAGCGACACGTTTTTCTATTTGTTCAGGCTGAACCACTTCATATTGTTCAATACTTTTTCCTTCCAGTAGTGGAATTGCTCCACCTCGTTCAAAATGTTCTTTATCGTTTCCCATGTGGAAATCATAAGAAACCGTTTGTGTATACCAAAAGCGTAATCGTAATCAAAGGGTGAGAATAAGCTTTTCTAGTAAGGATAGGTCTATGTTATCCCTAATATTGGGAATGGCTAATAACTTCTGGACTCATCTTTTTCACTAAATCTGTAGATAAAGATAACGGTTGTAAGGCCAATTAAATAAGGTTTCAGCTTGGATTAAACCTTCTAAAATGTTTAACTGTTTCTGTTCTTTTACTTTTGGAAAATTACTACTGTAAAAGCTTGTGAGCCGGAAAAACATTATTAGCTTCATCAAAAGAAATAAATGTACCTGCTTTACCTTCTGAAAATATCCATTCTTTAAGGACAAAACCACCTTCATCAGCAATTATTCCGCTTGGTATAACTAAACTCATTGAACCATTTAATTTTGTAAGCTTCCAAGAAACTTCTGTTGCTAGTCGCCATTTGTTACGATCTCGCCCGCCTTGTTGGTATTGATATTGATAGTTTGAGCTAACCCATTCTTTCCAAACATCTATAGATTCACGGTAATGTTTATAAGCTATGTCAACTTCCTTGTTTGTCTTGATTAAGCTTTTGAATTGAAATATCTGTAACTCCAATTGAGCGCGAAAATTCATTGTCATTAAATTTAATTGCTTCCCAAGGTGGATTGCCTATAACAACATCAAAACCAGGGTTTTCTTTAAGCGTTCCATCATCATTAAAAAATACTTCTGGAAATTCTAGCTCCCAACAAAATGGCAATAACTCTTCGGTAAATTTATCTAAAATAGGTGCTACATTTTCTTGCACAAGCTTTTCTAAAATCGGGGTTTTTATGTCTTGAATTTGCTTAAAGATTTTGGCTAGCTCTTCATAAGCTTTTTCATCGTTGGGAATTAATCGCGCTTTGCGGCGAAGTTGAATGAGTTTTGCAAGCTCTTTACCTTGATCTTTGGCTAGTTGCTGTCTGTCGCTTGGTCTTGTAGGCGAAATTAACGCATTGCCTAACTTAAGATTTAAGTTAAAAAATGATGGGAAACGCTCACCTTGTTTTAAGTAGCGCATTGATGATAAGGCAAAGGTCTGGCAGGCTATACAAACGGCTTTGCGGTCAATGTCTACGCCGTAAAGCATTTGGCGTAAAATATGTAGTTCCCAAGCCCCTACGCCGTCTTCATCCATTCGCCCACCTTTAGCGGCAAGGAATGGATAGTTTTTAGCTACTTCACTGTAAAAATCTGGTAGCTTGCTTTTACACTCATTAACATATCTACAAAGCTTAAAATATTGCGTAGATTCAGCTAAATAATCAAAAGCAGCACGCAAAAACGGTGCGCTACCCATTGTTGGGTCACAAATGGACATATGGACAATTGAATAAAAAGTTTGTCTAGCTGTAGCCAAATCTTTGTCCTCAACTGCTATTCGCAATTGCTCGATACGACTCATCAAAAATTGGCTTAACGGGTTTGCTCTACCATATAGCGACAAAGCCGCGCGTCCGTGTAATATGCACCTAATTCTTTACGCTGACGTTTGCTTTCACCAACAGCGATTTCAAAACTTTTATCTTTTTCATTGTAGGCTAGCTGTACTGCTGTACTAAGTGATGATTCGTAGTAATCTTGTAGGGTTTGAGGGCGAAGATCTTCATAGCGAAATTCCCAATGTGCTTTAATATCTTCTTTATCACTAATACGAACCAAAAATCTTGTATAAGTGCCGAACTTAAAGAAGTAGTATTACTAAGCAAAACTTTTTCTATTTCTTGTGCTGCTTTACCTAAATCTGCTAGGTAGAAATCTCCGCCTAATGTTTGACTACGTTTTTCTTCTTCTTCAATAATTGTTTCTGAACCTAGTTGTCCATCTATTAAAGAAAAAAAATCTAGTTGTTTGTCATCACCTTTAGCTTTTTTCCTTGCATCAGAAAGATTAATTTTTATTGATTTACCAAATACTATTTTTACTACTTCAAGTTCTAAATCTGTAAAATTAGCAACACTTGCCGCATTATTACTAAAAAGAGTTCCTTGTTTGCTAGCTATATTAGAAAGGTTTACTTGTTTATGAGAAACTCCACTACGTTGAACAATTTCTTTG